>JBOHYX010000559.1:0-1514 GCA_050738115.1 Rhodanobacteraceae bacterium | reverse complement strand
TCGAGAAGCTGAACGAGTTCGTGTTCCGCACCGGGCTGGCGATGAAGCCCGTCTTCGACCGCGCGCGCGCAAACCCGATGCGGGTCGCCTATGCCGAGGCCGAGGAAGAAACCGTGCTGCGCGCGGTGCAGGCGGTGGTCGACCAGAAGCTGGTCAAGCCCATCCTGATCGGCCGTCCGGAGGTCATCACCCGGCGCATCGAGCGGATCGGACTGCGCCTGGCCGCAGGCCGCGACTTCGAGCTGGTGAGCATCCACTCCGACCCGCGCTTCGATGACTACTGGCAGCACTACTACGACCTGATGCAGCGGCGCGGCGTCACGCCCGCGTCAGCCAAGGCGGTCGTGCGCTCACGGCCGACCGTGATCGCGGCGCTGCTGGTCGCCCGCGGCGACGCCGACGCGATGATCTGCGGCGTGGTGGGCAGCCATCAGCGCAAGACCGCGTGCATCCGCGACATCATCGGGCTGGACCGCGGCGTGAAGTCGTTGTCGTCGATGGCCGGCGTCGTCAACGACAAGGGCCTGACGTTCTTCCTCGATACCCACACCCAGCCCGACCCGGAACCGGAGCAGATCGCCGAGGCGACCCTGCAGGCCACCGCGCGCCTGCAAATGCTCGGCGTGCAGCCGCGGGTCGCGCTGATCGCGGGCTCCAATTTCGGCAGCCGCATGACGGCCGCGGCGCGCAAGATGCAGACGGTGCTCGCGTTGCTGCGCGAACAAGCGCCCGATCTCGAGGTCGAAGGAGAAATGCAGCCCGACGTCGCGCTGGACCCCGACCTGCGCGCGCGGCTGTTCCCGAATTCACGCCTCACCGGCCGCGCCAACGTGTTCGTGTTTCCCAATCTCGCCGCCGCCAACGCCGCCTTCAACATGACCCGCTCGATGTCCGATGGCGTGGTACTGGGTCCGATCCTGATGGGGGCGGCCAGGCCCGCGCATGTGTTGACGCCGCAGGCGACGGTGCGGCGCGTCGTCAACATGAGTGCGATCGCCTGCGTCGAGGCGCAGATCCGCGCCTTGCACCCGTTCGCCAAACGTGCCGCGCGCCGCAAGACCCCACGCGATGGTGCCCGCGCGACCCGACCCAAATCCCAAAAGACAGTGAAACAGGCCGCGCGGCCGGCCGCGCGCAGGAGCAAACCATGAACGCACTGGCACAGGACTATCCGTACCTCGATCAGGACCCCGACCCGCGCGAAACCCGCGAGTGGATCGAGTCGATCGAGGCGGTGATCGGTGCCGAAGGCGCGGGCCGCGCACAGCAACTCGTCGAAACCCTCGTCGATGAGACCCGCCGTGCCGGCGGCAATCTCACGCTGCCGCTGACGACCCCGTACGTCAACACCATTCCGCCCGCACTCGAAGCGAAATCGCCGGGCGACTCCGCGATGGAATGGCGCATCCGCTCGATCATCCGCTGGAACGCGATGGCGATGGTGGTGCGCTGCAACCGCAAGCCGGGCAAGCTCGGAGGCCACATCGCAAGCTTCGGTTCCTCGGCGACGCTGT
>JBOHYX010000558.1:0-1523 GCA_050738115.1 Rhodanobacteraceae bacterium | reverse complement strand
CCGAGCCCCTGCGCGGCCGATCCCGGATGCGCGCCAGGCCGATGTGATCGAATTCGATCTCACCGATGCCGATGCGGCGGACGACATCACCCAGAGCGCCGGGGCCGACCTGCGCGCGCAGGACGACGGGGCGCTCGACCTGGACATTCCGGGCATGAACACCTCGACGCGCCGCTGGCCCGCCATACTCGGATGCAGCGCGCTGGCGGTGCTGCTGCTGCTGCAGGCATTGAATCATTGGCGTAGTGCTCTGGCTGAGTCCCCAACATGGGGCGCGCCCGTGCGGCGCGTGTACGCCGCGCTGGGCATGCCGCTGCGCCCACACTGGAACCTGGGTGCCTACGACGTAAGGCAACAAGGTGCGCAGGCCGATGCCAATTCCGAGCAGGTGATTCACGTGCGGCTGTCGCTCGCCAATCGCGCGCCGCGAGCGCAGCCCACACCGTTGTTGCGTTTGACGTTGCTCGACCGATACGGCAAGCGCATCGCGCAGCGCGACCTGACGCCCGCCGACTACTGGCCCAAGGGCCGCGCGCCGGAGACTTTCATGGCAAGCGATGAGCGCATCGACAGCGAGGTCGCGGTGCGCGATCCGAGCGCCGCCAGTGCGAGCTTCGAACTCGATGTATGCCTGCGCGACGTTGGCGGCGGCGTGCACTGCGCCGGCGACGCCACCGCGCCGACCGCAAATGCCGGCATACCCTGATGCACCAGGTAGGCGCGCCACACGGCCGGTGCACTCATGACGGCGGCAGGATGATGTGCCCATGATGACTTGGCGGCTCGGCGGCTATGAGCTGAGCGGCCGTGCCGTGCTTGCGCCAATGGCGGGCGTGACCGACCGGCCGTTCCGCATCCTGTGCCGCCGCTTTGGGGCCGCCCTCACGCCGGCCGAGATGTTGAGCGCGGACCAGCGCCTATGGTCGTCGGCGAAGTCGCGCCGGCGCATGGATCACGAGGGCGAACCCGAGCCGCGCGTGGTGCAGCTGGTCGGCAGCGACCCGGAAGAGCTCGCCGAGGCCGCGCGCGTGAATGTCGAACTGGGTGCCCAGGTGGTCGACATCAACATGGGTTGTCCGGCCAAGAAAGTCTGCAACCGCGAGGCCGGCTCGGCGCTGCTCGCAGACGAGTCTCTGATCGGGCGGATCCTCGATGCCGTCATCGGCGCGGTGGCGGTTCCGGTCACACTGAAGATCCGCACCGGCGTCGATCCAACGCAACGCAATGCGGCGCGCGTGGCGGCGATCGCACAGTCATGCGGCATTGCGGCGCTCGCGATCCACGGGCGCACGCGCCGGGACCTGTTCCGCGGCGCCGCGGAATACGACACGATCCGCATGGCACGCGCGGCATTCGAGCGGCCATTGTTTGCGAACGGTGACATCGACACGCCGGCGCGGGCACGCACGGTACTTGATTTCACCGCTGCGCAAGGAGTAATGATCGGCCGCGCAGCGCAGGGTGCACCATGGATTTTTCGCGATGTCAATGCGTACCTCGCGGACGGCAGATTACCTGCTCCG
>JBOHYX010000557.1:0-1524 GCA_050738115.1 Rhodanobacteraceae bacterium | reverse complement strand
AGTAAGGCCAACAACAACTTCGTGATGGTGGTCGGTTTCATCTCCGCCGACCACAGCATGAGCGGGGGCGACATCAACGACTACGTTGCCACCAACATCGCCGACCCCATCAGCCGCGTGACCGGAGTCGGCTCGATCAACGAGTTCGGCAGCAAGTACGCGATGCGAATCTGGCTCAATCCTGATCGGCTCAATACTTACGGTCTGACGCCCGACGACGTGGTCGCGGCCATCCAGGCCCAGGACACGCAGCTCTCGGTCGGTCAGCTCGGCGGCGCCCCCGCGACCCCCGACCAGCAGATCAACGTGACCGTCACCGCCCAGGGCCGGCTGCACACGCCCCAGCAGTTTCGCAACATCGTCCTGCGCAGCAATACCGATGGCTCGACGCTCAAGCTCGGCGACGTGGCGCGCGTGGAACTCGGCCAGGCCGACTACAGCTTCAACGTGCGCTACGACGGCCAGCCGGCCGCAGGCATGGGCATCACGCTGGCGACCGGCGCCAATGCGCTCGACACGGTGCGCAACGTGAAGGCATTCATCACGCGCATGCAACCGGGCTTCCCACATGGCCTGAAGCCGGTGTTTGCGTACGACACCACACCGTTCGTGCGCAAGTCGATTCGCGACGTCATCATCACGCTGGTCGAGGCCATCGTGCTGGTCTTCCTGGTGATGTACCTGTTCCTGCAGAACATCCGCGCCACGCTGATCCCGGCGGTCGCGGTGCCGGTGGTGCTGCTGGGCACCTTCGGCGTACTGAGTGTGGTCGGCTACTCGATCAATATGCTCACGATGTTCGCAATCGTGCTGGCGATCGGTCTGCTGGTCGATGACGCGATCGTCGTGGTCGAGAACGTGGAGCGGCTGATGACCGACGAGGGCCTCTCGCCGCTGGAGGCGACGCGCCGCTCGATGGACCAGATCACCGGCGCGCTGATCGGAATCGCCACGGTGCTGTCCGCGGTGTTTATCCCGATGGCGTTCCTGAACGGCGCGACCGGGGTGATCTACCGGCAGTTCTCGGTCACGATCGTCACCGCGATGATCCTGTCGGTCATCGTCGCGATCGTCGTGAGCCCGGCGCTGTGCGCGACGCTGCTCAAGCCGGTAAAAAAAGGCGAGCATCACGGCCACCGCGGCTTCTTCCGCTGGTTCAACCGGATGTTCGACGGCAGCAGTCGCCGCTACCAGGGCGCGGTCGGTCGCATCGTGCGCCGCCCGGGGCGCTTTATGCTGCTGTACGTGGCGATCGCCTCGATCATGGCGCTGCTGTTCTTCCGCCTGCCGACCGCCTACCTGCCCAGCGAGGATCAGGGCATCGTGCTGCTGCTGCTGCAGGGGCCGGTGAACTCGACCCTGACGCGCACCGCCGCCACGCTCAAGCAGGTCGAGCAGTACCTGTTCACCAAGGAGAAGAACCTGGTGGCCTCGGTGTTCACGGTCTCCGGCTTCAGCTATGCCGGCCGCGGCGACAACGCCGGACTGGGCTTCGTGCTGCTGAAGGACTGGAGCCAGCGCCCC
>JBOHYX010000556.1:0-1529 GCA_050738115.1 Rhodanobacteraceae bacterium | reverse complement strand
GGCGCCCGACGCTGGAGGCGGTTACTCATCCCAGATGTTCTCGACCGTGTAGCCACTTCCCGGCAACGCCCAGAAGCTGCCGGTGACATACCGCCGGTGGCGATCCAGTTTCGCGATCTCGTCCATGTCCGGCGGGGTGAGTTCGAGCTTCGCGGCCTCCAGGTTCTGGCGGATGTGCTCCCGTTGCACCGCTTTCGGGATCACCGCCGTACCGCGCGCGAGCGCCCACGCGATGAGGATCTGGGCCGGGCTCGCCGAATGGTGCTGCGCGATCCCGGCGATTGCGGGCTCGTCGAGCAGCGACGGTTCGTCTGCGGCCTTCATGCCCTTCGGTCGATCGCCGGATCCGAGCGGTGAATACGCGGTGACGTGGATGCCGTGTTCACCGCAAAACTCGATCAGCTCGTTCTGCTGGAGATAGGGATGCAACTCTACCTGGTTCATGGCGGGCTTGATGCGTTCCCCGTCCAGCAGGCGCTGCAGTTTCGCGGCGCTGAAATTCGACACGCCGATGTGTCGCACCAGCCCGCGGTCGACGCACGCCTCCATCGCGCGCCAAGTCTCGGTGAAGGGCAGTTCGTCGGGGCCGATCATGTCGTCCGCACTTTTCGGGAACCCGACGCCCGGCTTGAGCGCGACCGGCCAGTGCATCAGATACAGGTCGATGTAATCCAGGCGCAGGTGCCGCAGCGTGGTTTCCAGCGCGGGCTGGACGTCCGCCGGGCGATGGAAGCTGTTCCACAGCTTCGAGGTGACCCACAGGTCGTCGCGCTTCACGCCGTCGGCCATCGCGTCCGCGAGTGCCTGCCCCACTTCGGTCTCGTTGCCGTAGGTGTAAGCGCAGTCGATGTGCCGGCAACCCGCGCGGATCGCCTCGCGGACCGCGGCGTAGACCTCGCTGGGTTTGGACTTCCAGGTGCCGAGGCCGAGTTGCGGCATGGCGTCGCCGTTGCTGAAACGCAAAGTTCGCATGGGGGCTCCTTGCTGGGCGTGCAGGTCCGTTTGACGTGCGGCAGCATTCGTCGCGGCCCGCGTCACTTTGCAGGGTCGCACCCGCGCACGTGGCATGCAAGGGCGGATGCCGGCGTCAGCGCCTGGAAACGGACCGGCTGCCCTCGATGTAGAAGCGCAGCAGCTTGTCGGCCCACTGGCCCGCGTAGTCGACGCCGACCCGCGGCCGCGCCACCACGGAAAAGCGCGTCGCAACCGGCGGATTCGCGATGAACAGGGTGTCGCTCACGAGGTCGTGTCCGTAGTGCGCAAGGTCGATCCCCATCGCCTTGCACACGCGCCCGGGCCCGTTCGCGGGCATCGGCAGGTGCGCGACCGGTTCCAGCGCGCGCAGCAGCACCGCCGTTCCGATGCCTTCGGGCTCGGTCACCACGTTCATGCAGTGGTGCATGCCGTAGACCAGATAGACGTATATGTGGCCGGGCGGCCCGAACATCGCGCGCGTGCGTGGTGTCGGCCCGCGTGCCGTGTGCGCGGCGAGGTCGCCGGGTCCGAGGTAGGCCTCGACTTCCACGATG
>JBOHYX010000555.1:0-1550 GCA_050738115.1 Rhodanobacteraceae bacterium | reverse complement strand
AGGCTGTTGGTGCCGACGCCCGGCTTCAGCACGATCTGGATTTCGCCGGCGTAGCTCTTTTCGGTATAGGCGGTGTTTTCGGCCGATCCGATCCGTGCAAACACGTGCGCAACCGCAGGGTCGGCCTTGAGCGCCGCGCTCATGCGGTCCGCCGTCGCGAGGGTCTGGTCCAGCGAGGTGCCGGGCGGCAGGGTGAAGCTGTCGAGTAGCACCCCCTCGTTCGGCAGCGGCAGGAAATTCACCGGCACCAGCAACAACGCGCCGAGCGAAATCACGAACAGCGCAGCGGCGCCGATCACACTCACGCCCGGCCGGCGCAGGGTGATGTCGAGCATCCTTTCGTTGCCGCGCGTCAACCAGCCCAGAAAGCGCTGGCCACTGACCGGCACTCGGCCAACACGACCGCGCCGTCTCAGCACCAGCGGAATCAGCGTCAGCGACACCAGCAACGACGCAAGCAGCGCCAGGCTCATCGCGAGCGCGAACGGACGCAGGAACAATCCAGCCAGTCCGCCGATCGCGAGCAGCGGCAGATAGGCGGCGATGGTGGTGAGCGTGCCGGTGATGTCGGCGAGCGCGATGTCGGCGACGCCCGCCTTGACGCCGGTCCACCCCGGCGTGCCGGTTTCCCAGCGGTGCTGGATCGCCTCCAGCACGATGATGCCATCGTCCACCAGCAATCCCACGGCCACGGTCAACGCGCCCAACGTCAGCAGGTTCAGGCTCTGGCCGAAGGCGTACAGGCCGCCGATCGCCAGCACCATGGCGGTCGGAATGCTCAGCGCCAGCACGCCCACGCCGTGATGACGGCCCAGCAACCAGATCAGTACCAGGATCGCCAGCACACCGCCGATCAGCATGTCGCGCGCGAGGTCGCCTTCGATCAGCGAGACCAGATGGCCCTGGCGATAAATCGCTACCCAACGTGCGCCGCGCGGGAGCTGATCCTGCAAGGCTTTCAGCGTGTGCGCGACCGCGGCATCGACTGGCAACGTCGAGGCACCGGGTTGTTTGAACACCACCAGCCCCAACCCGGGCCGGCCATCCAGCAGCACGCCGTAGTGCACGGCCGGTGGCGCGTTCACCACGCGTGCCAGCGCCGCGATTGGCACCGGGCCGGCAGGCGTGGGTACCGGAATCGCCAATACGTTGCGCGCGGATTGCGGCAGATCGCGCAGTTCGAGCAGCACGTCCTGATGACCCAGCACGAGACGCCCGGCGGGCGCCAGCACGATGGCATTGCCGATGGCCTTCGCCAAGGCTTCCACGCCCACGTGATGCTGGATCAGGGCGGCGGGATTGGGCTGGATCCACAAGGTAGGCGGTCCCGCACCGAACAACTCCACTCGCTGCACGCCCGGCAGCGACCGCAACGCGGGCAACACGTGGGTGCGGATCGCGTTCTCGGCTTGCCAGGGTGGAACGGCAGCGGGCAGGGACATGGCGTAGTCGGCCACCTCGTTGACCGCGTTGCCCATGATTTCCGCATACGGCGCCACGTTGGCAGGCAGGTCCGCGCGCGCACGGTCGATCGCGCTGTACACCGCCTG
>JBOHYX010000554.1:0-1552 GCA_050738115.1 Rhodanobacteraceae bacterium | reverse complement strand
GCCCCGCCTTCCGGCACCACCCAGATGATGTTTTCGTACGGGTCCTTGATGTCGCAGGTCTTGCAGTGCACGCAGTTCGCGGCGTTGACCTGCAGGCGCAGCTTGCGGCTGCCGTCGGGCTGCGCGTCCTCGACCATTTCGTAGACGCTTGCCGGGCAAAAGCGCGTGCAGGGATTGCCGTATTCGACGACGCAGCGATCCACGCAGATCGAGGTGTCCGGCACCAGCAGGTGTACGGGCTGGTCCTCATCGTGTTCGGTGGCAGCGAAGTACACGCCGGCCAAGCGGTCGCGCGGCGGCAGGGTGTGCTCGACCCAGCCGGGCTCGCGTTTCGAGGTCACGTTCGGGCCGGGGCGCGTGGCATGCGTCGCCGGTGGATCCAGCTTGTCGAGCGAGGTCCAGTCGGCGTGGTTGCGCAGGGTCCATGGCGACAGTCCCGCGGTGACCGTTTCCCACGCGGCGTTCGCGAGGCCGCGCCACAGCCCGCCGTGGAAGCCCGGACGGATGTTGCGGACCTTCTTCATTTCCGTCGCGATCGCCGACGCACGCAGGCGCGCATCGAAACCGTCGCCGGATTGCTTCGCCGCAAAGTGCTCGGCGGCCAGCATCCCGGATCGGATCGCCTGGTGGGTGCCCTTGATCTTGGGCACGTTCATCAGGCCCGCGGCGTCACCGATCAGCAGTGCGCCCGGCATTTCGACCTTGGGCAACGACTGCAACCCGCCTTCGATCAGCGCGCGCGCACCGGCCGACACGATGTTGCCGCCTTCAAGCAGCGGCGCGATCGTCGCGTGCGCCTTCAGTTGCTGGAACGCTTCCCAGGGCCGGAACAGCGGATCGAGATAGTCGAGCCCCGCGACCAGGCCGATCGCGATCCGGTCCTTGTCGAGGTGATAGATGAAGCTGCCGCCGTAGGTGCGGTTGTCCAAGGGCCAGCCGACCGTGTGGGTGACGTGCCCGGGCCGCACGCGGCCGGCTGGCACCTGCCAGAGTTCCTTGAGCCCGATGCCGTAGGTCTGCGGATCGGAATCCTTGTCGAGGGCGTATTTCGCGATCAGCTTCTTGCTGATGCTGCCGCGACAGCCTTCGGCCAGCACGGTGAGCTTCGCCAGGATGTCGATGCCCTGCGCGTAGCCGGGCTTGTGCGTGCCGTCCTTCGCGACGCCCATGTCGCCGATGCGGACACCCACGACCGCGCCGGCATCGTTGATGACCGCGTCGGCCGCGGCGAACCCCGGGAACACGTCGACGCCGAGCGCTTCGGCTTGCGGCGCGAGCCACGCGCACAGCGCACCCAGCGAGACGATGAAGTTGCCGGCGTTGTGCATCTGCGGCGGCGTCGGCAGCTTCAGCGCGCGCTTCGCGTCGCGCAGCCACAGGAACTCGTCGTGCACGGCCGGCACGCAAATTGGAGGTGGCCGGTCGCGCCACTTCGGCAGCAGCGCATCCAGCGGTTGCGGTTCGATCACCGCGCCCGACAGGATGTGCGCGCCGACCGTCGAAGCCTTTTCGATCACGCACACGCGCGCGTCGGGCTTGAGCTGCTTCAGGC
>JBOHYX010000553.1:0-1552 GCA_050738115.1 Rhodanobacteraceae bacterium | reverse complement strand
GCGGCGGTTGCGGCACGCTTCACCATGGCGGCATTGATCGGAGGGAAGGCAGATGAGTCAGGATACGCGTGGCAATTACGCCAGGGCACACGCTGCGGCGCTTGCCGACCCGGCCGGGTTCTGGGCAAAGATCGCCGAAGACATCGACTGGACCCGGCGCTGGGACAAGGTCCTGGACGACTCCCGCAAGCCGTTCTACCGGTGGTTCACGGGCGGCGTGCTGAACACCTGCTACAACTGCGTGGACCGGCACGTGGAAAAGGGCCGCGGCGAGCAGTTGGCGCTGATCTACGACAGCCCGTTGGCGGGCGCGCGACGCAAGATCACCTATCGCGAGTTGCGCGACCTCACGGCGCAGTGTGCGGGCGCGCTGCGCAGCCTCGGAGTCGGCAAGGGCGACACCGTGGTCATCTACATGCCGCTGGTGCCGGAGGCCGTCATCGCGATGCTGGCGTGTGCGCGGATCGGCGCGGTCCACTCGGTGGTGTTCGGTGGATTCGCCGCGCCCGAACTTGCCAAACGGGTGCTGGACGCCAAGCCCATGATCGTGATGTCGGCGTCGTGCGGGCTGTTGCCGGGTCGCGCCGTGGCGTACAAGCCGCTGCTCGACAAGGCGTTGCGGATTGCCGGAGCCGAGCGCACGCCGTGCATCATCCTGCAGCGACCGCAGCTCGAAGCCGAGCTGCTTCCCGGCCGCGACACCGATTGGGCGGAGGCCATGGCAAAGGCAAAACCGACCGAGTGCGTGCCGCTGGCCGCGACAGACCCGCTCTACGTCATTTACACGTCGGGCACGACCGGCATACCCAAGGGCGTCGTGCGCGACAACGGCGGCCACGCGGTGGCACTGCGCTGGTCCATGGAGGCTGTGTACGGCACGGCCCCGGGCGACGTGTATTGGGCGGCTTCCGACGTCGGCTGGGTGGTCGGCCACTCATACATCGTGTATGGCCCACTGCTGCAGGGCTGCACCACGATCCTTTACGAGGGCAAGCCGGTCGGGACGCCGGATGCAGGTGCGTTCTGGCGTGTGTGTGCCGAATACGGCGTCAAGACCTTGTTCACGGCGCCGACGGCATTTCGCGCAATCAAGAAGGAAGATCCGCGCGGAGAGTTGGTGAAGAAATACGATCTGTCGAAGTTCCGCGCCCTGTTCCTCGCGGGTGAACGCAGCGTGCCCGACGACATCGAATGGGCCGGCCGGATTTTGGGTGTTCCGGTGATCGACAACTGGTGGCAGACCGAAACCGGTTGGCCCGCGCTCAGCAACTGCATGGGCATCGAGGTGCTGCCGGTCAAACCGGGCTCCGCGACCAAGCCGGTGCCCGGTTACGACATCCACATTCTTGATGAACACGGGGGCGACAAACCGGTCGACGAAATCGGCAATCTCGTGATCAAGCTGCCGATGCCGCCGGGAACCTTTTACACGTTGTGGCACAACGAGGCGGATTTCGAGAAGACCTATCTTTCCCGTTATCCGGGTTACTACCTGTCCGGCGATGCGGGCTATTTCGACGCCGATGGCTACGGGTCGGTGATGACCCGCATC
>JBOHYX010000552.1:0-1567 GCA_050738115.1 Rhodanobacteraceae bacterium | reverse complement strand
GTAGTAGCCGCGGTAGCGCGGTGCGTAATAGCCGTACCCATAGTAGACCGGGCCGGGGGCGTAGTAGACCGGGGGGTAGTAAACCGGCGCCGGGTAATACGCAGGCGCGTAATAAACGGGCGGTCCCGCGTAGCCATATGCGTATCCACAGCCCCAACACCCGTTGTTGATGCCGATCGCGTAGCCGGGTCCATACACACCGATGCCAATGCCTACGTGCACCCGCGCGAAGGCGCTCGGCACGATCCAGAACGAGGCCGCCAGCACCGCCGCTGTGAGCGCCGCACCGCGGGCAAATCCACGAAGTTTCATGGCATGCCTCCACACGCCGCCTTCAACCTCTTCATGCTCGCGCGCAGGCACTGAATCACGGCTGTATTCGTGTGTACTTGTGCGATCGTCCCTGATCGCCGCATCAGGAAGCGGACGCGCCAACGCAACACAACAAGTTCGCGAACACCAGAACGGCCATCCGTGGCCTGACTCTTCGCGATGCACTTCACGCCTTGCGCAACAGCCAGCAGCCGTGGATGCGTGGCCGGCGCGCGAAGTCGGGCGGAATGCTGGCGCGGCCGATGTCTTCGATCGTGAACGTCGTGGACAGTGCATCCACATCCAGCCGGAATCGCCTGAAATTGTTGGAGAACACGATCACGCCGTCGTCCCGCAGACCGCGCCGGCAAGCTTCCAGCAGCGCGACGTGATCGCGCTGGACGTCGAAATCGGCCACGTCCTTCGAATTGGAAAACGTGGGGGGATCGACGTAGATCAAGCCGTAGCGTGTGCGGCTCGCGGCAAGGAACGCCATGGCATCCGCGCGCGCGAGCACGTGGGCGTCGCCACGGAATCCGTTCAGGACGAGGTTGCGCGAGGCCCAGTCGAGATAGATACGCGACAGGTCGACGCTCGTCGTGCTGCGGGCACCGCCGGCCGCCGCGTAAACGCTGGCAGCACCGGTGTAGGCGAACAGGTTCAACACGTCGCAGCCGCGGGCCAGCTCGCGCACGCGCGAGCGCACCAGCCGGTGATCCAGGAACAGGCCGGTGTCGATCCGGACGTGCAGGTTGACGAAAAACCGCAGGCCGCCCTCCTCCACCACCAGGAATTCGTCGCGCGCGGCCACCCGGCCGTAGCGGCTGCCGCCCTTGCCACGGGCGCGGGTTTTCACGACCACGCGCTCGTGCGGCACGTCCAGCGCGGCGCGCGCCGCACGCAGCAGGTCGCGCCACCGATGTTGCGCCGCGCTCGCGTCGACGCTTGCCGGCGCGGCGTATTCCTGGACGTGCAGCCACGTTTGCACGGGCGCTCCATCAGCCGGAGACCTCGTGGCCGCCGGATTCGTCGCGTCCAGCCAGCCGTGATAGACATCGATCGCCGCGGCGTATTCCGGCAGGTCGGCGTCGTAGGCGCGAAAGCAGGTCACGCCGTCGCGCGACAAGCCGCGCCGCAGGTTGCGCAGGTTCTTGCGGATCCGATTGGCAACCATCCGGGCGCCGGGCGCAAGCGGTGTCGACGCGTCATCCGGCGCAGCCGCGCGGATGTCGTAAACGCCGAGGCGGCATTCGAT
>JBOHYX010000551.1:0-1578 GCA_050738115.1 Rhodanobacteraceae bacterium | reverse complement strand
CCGCCCATCTGATCGACCAGTCCGCGCTGCATCGCCTGCACGCCGCTCCAGACGCGCCCCTGCGCGACGGCGTTGATGTCGGCATCGCTCTTGCCGCGCGCCTTGGCCACGTTGCCGACGAACTCGCGATAGCCCCAGTCGACGCTGCTCTGGATCATCGCGCCGAGCGCCGGATTGAGCGGAAGCCGCGGATCCATCTGGCCTGCAAGCGGGGTGGTGCCTTCACCGGCCGTGTTGATGCCGATCTTTGCGAGCCCGTCGGACGCCGTGAAATACAACCCGAAGATGCCGATCGAGCCCGTAATGGTGTCGGGCTCGGCGAAGATCCGGTTCGCGTCCATCGAGATCCAGTAGCCGCCGCTCGCGGCCACGCTGCCCATCGACACGATCACCGGCTTGCCGGCGTCGCGCGCCAACACCACCTCGCGGCGGATCTGTTCGGCGGCAAACGCATCGCCGCCGGGTGAGTCGACCCGGAGCACGATGGCGCGTATCTCAGGATCGGCGCGCGCGGCACGGATCAATGCGGACGTCGACTCGCCGCCGATCTGCCCGGGCGGTTGCTTGCCGCGAACGATGTCGCCTTCGGCGACGATCACCGCGACCTGCGGCTTGCCGGCACCGAGATCCACGGTCTGCGGCAGGTAACCGTCGAGTCCGGTCGCGCGAAAGCCGGTGCCGTGGTTGGTCGCGACGCCGTGCTTTTGCATCATCGCGACGACCTGCTCGCGGGTCGCGAGGGCGTCCACCCAGTGCAGCTTCAGCGCCAGTTGCGCGACATCGCCGTTGGCCGCGGGAATTTCGGTCGGAAGATTGTCGACTTCCTGGCTCAGCGTGGCCGCGTCGATGTGGCGCGCCTTGCCGACTTCGTCGAGCCAGGTGTTCCACAGCCCGCCCATCCAGTACTTGTCGGCTTCCAGCGCAGCCTGTGACGGCGCCTCGAGGATGAAGGGCTCCGCCGCGGACTTGAATTCGCCGACGCGGAACAGGTGCGCCGTAACGCCCAGCTTGTCGAGCAGCGTCTTGTAGTAGCTCCGGTAATCGGACAGGCCCGTGACTGAGATCGAGCCCGCGGGATCGAGCAGGACTTCATTGGCATGCGTCGCGAGCAGGTACTGCATCTGGTCAAGGTGGGTCCCCCACGCGATGACCGGCTTGCCGGCCGCGCGAAACCGGTCCAGCGCCGCACCGACACTTTCGAGCGCACCCATGCCGCCGAACGGCCCGAACTGCAGGTCGGAAGGGTCCAGCAGGATGCGGGTGATGCGCGGATCGTGCGCGGCATGGTCGATCGCGGCGATGAGATCGCGCACCTGGACCTGCCCCACCGGCTGGCCCGCCGCGCGCGCGAGCGCACGCCCGGTGGCATCGATGCTGTACTGCTCGACCAGTGTGCCTTGCGGCTGCAGCACCAGCGCGGTGTCCGACAGGATCCGGGGTGGACCGCGGAACCACAGGCCGAGGATCAGCGCGACGACGCCGAAAAACACCACGTTGATGATGACGAGGCGCAGGATGTTGATGCCGCGGCCGAGCCCGCGCACGAGTCTTCCAAAACCGCTGCGTGGCTGACTGCTC
>JBOHYX010000550.1:0-1585 GCA_050738115.1 Rhodanobacteraceae bacterium | reverse complement strand
GCCGTGTCCTTGCTCGGCGACAGCGAGATCCAGCAGTCACGACGCCTGCTGCAGCTCGAAAATGCGCTGGCCGACTTGCGGCGGGAACTTGCGGCACTGCGTACGAGTCTTGCCGACGACGTGCACGACGAGCCTCCCCCACCGCATTACTGATGCAATCGTCCATGATTGCTGCGCTGCGAACCGTGATGCGACCGTGGGGGTACTCGAATGGCCAGCACCAGAACGGCCGTCCATGGCCTGACTTTTAGCGAAGCTTTGCAATCGTCCATGATTGCTGCGCTGCGAACCGTGATGCGACCGTGGGGGTACTCGAATGGCCAGCACCAGAACGGCCGTCCATGGCCTGACTTGTCACAAAAGCCGCCTCGAAGATTCGAATACTTCATCGTCATTCCGGGGGCCGCGCCGGCTCCATGGCGCGGCAACCCGGAATCCAGCTCCTGTTTTTTCGTGCAGCATGGATTCCGGGTTCGGCTCGCGATGAAGCCGCGGGCCGCCCCGGAATGACAACCACGGATAACGGCGAACCGTCATGAGTGATTCCCTGCGCGACCAGTTGCTGAAGGCGGGCTTCAAGCCTTCGGCGCGTCCCCGGCCGCGCAAGCAGGCGCAGCGCCAGCCGGAGCCGCGCCAACCGCGCGCGACGCCGGAGCCGAGCCTTGCGCAGGCATTCGCGTTGCGCGCCAGGGCCGAGCGTGCCGAACACGAGGCGGCCGAACGCGAAGCGCGGGAGAAGGCTGCGGCGAAGAAGGAGCGCAAACGCAGGCTGCAAGAGCTGCTCGGCGGCAACGCACTGAATCGGGCCGATGCCGCGCAGGTCCGCAACTTCGAGTTTGCGGAGAAAATCCGCCGCGTGTACGTGACGCCGGAACAATTGCGGCAGCTCAACGGCGGTGACCTCGGCATCGTGATGCACGGCGGCCGCGCGTTGCTGGTCGCGCGCGATGTCGCGTTGCAGGCGCAGGCCATCGCCCCGGAACTGGTGCCGCTGCTGGTGGATCCGGATGCGCCCGGCGCGGACGACGGCGTGCCCGACGACTTGACGTGGTAGCAGAGTAGGGCGAAAGCTGGCAGGGCAGGACCCGGTTGGCGGAAGCGGCCACGCCGATTCCGCTCTGCGCATTGATTACGCCGGCTTCGCCAACGCCGGATTGAACCAGCCCTGCCGGGGCGTGAAGCGCGGGCCGTGCGCCTGCGCGAGGGTTTCGAGTTTCGCGCGCAACACGCCCGCGCCGGTCGCGCGGATGTACTGGATCGGGCCGCCGCGGAATGGTGCGAAACCGGTGCCGAACACCACCCCGGCGTCGAGCAGGTCGGGGTCGGCGACCACGCCGTCGTGCAGGCACGCCACGGCTTCGTTGAGCAAAGGCAGGATCAGGCGATCCTCGAGGTCGGCGGGTGCGCGATAGTTCGGATCGACCTTGGGTTTTTCGGGTTTGCCGTCCTTCCACATGTAGAAGCCCTGGCCGTCCTTCCTGCCCCGCTTGCCGCCCTCGACCTTGGTGGCGATGTCCTCCGGCAGATCCAGCTTGAGGAACGGCGCGAGTTCCCTGCCCACGGAAAGCGCCACGTCGAGCCCGAC
>JBOHYX010000549.1:0-1586 GCA_050738115.1 Rhodanobacteraceae bacterium | reverse complement strand
ATACCGCGAAGGACGGCAGCGCCGCCCGGCTGCACGGCCGCGCGCTGATGCTGGTGCGCAACGTCGGCCACCACATGTTCACCGACGCGATCCTGGGCGCCGACGGCAACAAGGTTCCGGAGGGCATCCTGGACGCGGTGTGCACCACGCTGTGCGCGTTGCCGGATCTCGAATCGCACGGGAACTCGCGCACAGGTTCGATCTACATCGTCAAACCCAAGCTGCACGGGCCGGACGAGGTCGCGTTCGCCTGCGAGATCTTCGCGCGCACCGAAGGTTTGCTGGGGCTTGCCGCCAACACGCTCAAGATCGGGATCATGGACGAGGAACGCCGCGCCAGCGTCAACCTCGAGGCCTGCATCGCGGCGGCGGCGGAGCGCGTGGTGTTCATCAACACCGGCTTCCTCGATCGTACGGGGGATGAAATCCACACTTCGACGCGCGCCGGTGCCATGGTCCGCAAAGGCGACATGAAGGCGCAGCCGTGGATCGCCGCCTACGAGTTGAACAACGTCCAGGCGGGCCTTGCGTGTGGTCTCGCCGGCCACGCCCAGATCGGCAAGGGCATGTGGGCGATGCCCGAGCTGATGGCGGCGATGCTGAAGGAGAAGATCGACCAGCCGAAGGCGGGCGCCAACACCGCGTGGGTGCCTTCGCCCACCGCCGCGACGCTGCACGCGCTGCATTACCACCAGGTCGACGTGCACGCCGTGCAACGCTCGCTCCAGGGGCACCACGAGGATTACACCGATCGCATCCTGACGGTGCCGGTCGCATCCGAACCGGACTGGACATCGGAAGAAATCCAGCGCGAACTCGACAACAACACGCAGGGCATCCTGGGCTACGTGGTGCGCTGGGTCGACCAGGGCGTCGGCTGCTCCAAGGTGCCGAACATCGACAACGTGGGCCTGATGGAAGACCGGGCGACGCTGCGGATCTCGAGCCAGCATGTCGCCAACTGGCTGCTGCACGGCATCGTCACGCGCGCGCAGATTGAAACAACCCTGCGGCGGATGGCCGCCGTGGTCGACAAGCAGAATTCAGGCGATCCGGCCTACGAGCCGATGGCCGGACACTTCGATACCTCGTTTGCGTTCAAGGCCGCGAGCGACCTGATCTTCAAGGGCCTCGAGCAGCCGAACGGCTACACCGAGCACATCCTGCACCGCTGGCGGCGGGAGAAGAAGGCCAGCCAGACGGCGCGGATTGCGCGGGCAGGGGCCCTTTGAATTTTCTCGTCATTCCGGGGGCTGCGCCGGTTTCATGGCGCAGGTGCGTAGCCCGGATGAAGCCGCAGCGCGGCGCAATCCGGGGCCAGCGTGCAAGACGGTTCCCGGATTCCGCTTCGCTCCATCCGGGCTACACCGTGTTCCGAAAACGCGTCCTTTACGTCAGCGCACCACCGCGCGTTCGCGCGCGTTCGCGTCCCACTTGGGCGCGTTGCGGATCGCCGGCAGCACGTCATCGGGCTCGCTGGCCCGCACCCACATCCCGGCGTGCTCGGGATTCATGAAGCGCTGTTCGATGACCTGGTGCAGGAAGGCATCCAGCGGCTGCCAGTAACCCAACGTGTCCAGCAGCAC
>JBOHYX010000548.1:0-1595 GCA_050738115.1 Rhodanobacteraceae bacterium | reverse complement strand
ACCCCGAGTATCGCGAACCACACGAGGTCCAAGGGCTGCACCACCCGGTGGTCCACCGGCAGCAGGAACAAGGGGGTGTAACCCGTGAAGGCGCCGATGACGGCATACGCGACTGCCGCAGAAATCAGCGTGTAGATCAGCGCGCTGCCCTCGAAGGCCATGCGCGAGTAGAGGATTTCCACCGCAAAAATTGCTGTGCCAAGCGGGCTCTTGAAGATCGCGGAAAGCCCCGCGGCCATGCCGATCAGCACCACCAGCCGGCGTTCGTCGTCGGGGAGCTTGAACAGCGCACCTGCGATGGCGCCGACACCCGAGGCGATTTGCGCAGTCGGTCCCTCGCGCCCGCCGGAGCCGCCGGTGCCGATGGTGATGACGCTCACGATCATCTTGATCAGCGGCACCCGCGCGCGCATCCGACCCTTGTTGCGGTGGAACGCGTTGAGCGTGGCGTCGGTGCCGTGGCCTTCCGTCTCGGGCGCGAGCCCGTAGATCAGGGCGCCGGCCACCAAGCCACCGAGCGTGGTGGCGGCGGGCATCCACCAGTAAAAATGCGTGAACGGCTTGGGTGGAAGCGCCATCCCGTGTGCTTGCGCGACGCTGATGGTCGGGTAGTGGCCGAGCGTTGCCAACACGTAAGTCTGGGTCAGGTGAAGCAGAAACAGAAACAGTTCAGCGCCGAGCCCGCCGACCACCCCAAGCACCACGGCAAAAATGATCAGCCGCGTCGTGCGGTCGAGTTTCAGCAGCCAGTTCATGGGCTTGCGCGGTGTCGGCGACGTCGGAACGCATCATATCGTGTGCACGTTTCCCAAACGCGCCTGGCACGGCGCGTGGCGTTGTATGCGCCGGAAAACAGGGCTACGGTGGCGAACGGGACGCACGGCTGGGCGTCGATGCGCAGCACGGAAACGGTGCGCTGAGGTCCGGCGAAGTCTCTGCCTTCCCCGATACCCGACGTTCCGGCTGCGGCTACCCACGCCGCCTTGGGCCCTGCGGTGGTGCGTACCAGCAGGCTGGTCAATAATTTGTGGCAGCGCGGTCGCCGGTTGGCGGAACGCTGGGCGGTGAAACCAACGCAACGCAGCGCAGCGGGAGATCATGCGAGGCGATCGCCTCGCGGTGAAGTGAGCCGCCGACCCGCGCCGATCGATGGCAGGTGACTGGCCAACTGCATTCCGGCGACAATGCGCGGATGGACACCACCACTGCCGCCGCGGATGCGGCCACCGGCCACGATGCCATTCGTGCGGTGCATTGGACGGGCGATCGCCTGCGCCTGCTGGACCAGCGCAGGCTGCCGTTCGAGGAAACCTGGCTTGAATGCAACGACGCCGCGGGCGTCGCGCGCGCGATCCGCGATCTGGTGGTGCGCGGCGCGCCGGCAATCGGGATCGCGGCGGCGTGGGGCCTGGTGCTCGCGGTCCGGCGTGGCGACGATCTGGATGCCGCCACCGCGCTGTTGCGCGCGGCCCGGCCCACGGCGGTCAACCTGGCGGCGGCGTTGGAGCGGATGCGCGCCGCGGGCGTCGATGCCGCGGGACTGACGCGCGAAGCCTCCGCCATCCAGGCCGAGGATCTTGCCGCAAACCGCGCGA
>JBOHYX010000547.1:0-1614 GCA_050738115.1 Rhodanobacteraceae bacterium | reverse complement strand
CTTGTCCGAGGGCCGGATGAGAGTTCGGTTCCACGGAACGCTGCGCAAGACCCGAACCCTCACCCGCCGCTTTGCGACACCCTCTCCCGGCGGGAGAGGGGAGCTGAGCATGGAGGAATGGGATGTTCGCCTACTACCTCGACCTCGCCTGGCGCAGCCTGAAGCGCACGCTGGTCCTCACGGGCCTGATGGTGCTCGCGATCGGGCTCGGCATCGGCGCCAGCATGACGATGCTGACGGTGTTGCACGTGATGACGGCGGATCCGTTGCCGGGACGCAGCGCGCATCTGTACAAGCCGTACGTGGACCCGTTGCCGCTGAAGTTCACGACCGATCCGCTGGGCACCGATCCCCGCAACAACCTGACCTGGCCCGACTCGATGGCGTTGCTGCACGCGCGCCGAGCGGTGCGGCAGGCGGCGATGGCGGGCGGCACGCTGCTGGTCTGGCCACGGCGCACCGATTTGCAGCCGTTCTACGTGGATGACCGTTACACCACGCCGGACTTCTTCGCGATGTTCGGCGTGCCGTTCATCGCCGGATCGGGATGGAATGCGGCGGAAGAAACAGCGAATGCCCACGCGAGCGTGCCGTGCAACTGCGCGTTCATGATCGTGCAGCGCATGCAGCGCGTCAGCGTGCCCACCGGCATCGACGAAGACGCGCTGTCCGTGATCCGCAGTTCGGGCATCGGGAAGGACGCCAACCCGTGGGCACGGCACCAGGCTGACGTCGCCGCGTTGCGGACGATCCCGGGCGTCGAATCGGCCGTGGCGGTGAGCTATTCGTTGCCGCTGGATCGGGACCAGTCTTCCTACACCACTTGCCCGACGCGGGAAGCCCTCGATCGCGTGATCGCGGCGATATCCGTGAAGGGAACGGGCTGCCTGCAGCCGAGCGTGTTCGACGGCTCGCCGCGGCTGGTCAAGACGCTGGGCCTGCGGCTGGTCGCGGGGCGCGATTTCCGTTCCGACGAGTACGTCAGCGGCGACGATCCGCCCGCCGCGATCATCCCGCAAATCCGCGCGCAGTACTTCGAGCGCGACCGTACCATGATCGGGCTTTTGATCGCCTCGGCGCTCGGCCTCTTGTTCGTGACCGCGCTTGGCATCGCCGGGCTTGCCAATTTCTGGGTCGGGCAGCGCAACTGCAGCATCGGCATCCGGCGCGCGGTCGGTGCGACGCGCGTCGACATCCTGCGCTACTTCCTGACCGAGAACTTCGTGATCGTGACTGGTGGCGTGGTGCTGGGGGCGATCCTCGCGGTGAGCCTGAACCTGTTGTTGATGCAGCACCATGAACTGCCGCGGCTGCCGCTGTGGTATCTCGCCGTCGGCGCGATCGCGTTGTGGTTCCTCGGTCAGCTATCGGTGCTCGCGCGCGCGCTGCGCGCGTCCCGCGTGCCGCCGGTGGTCGCGACGCGCAGCGTGTAGCGGGTCAGCAGGAAAAGGCCATACAATATAGCCAAGATGGTCGAACGAGTCGGGGACCCGCACGTGCAAACGAATATTCTCGGTTCTTCCGGCCTTTGCGTGGGGTAGAGGTTGACGCTGCGGGAGTCAAGGCTACGCTTCCGGGATGACCGACACGACCGCTTTCCAGACGCTGCTCAAG
>JBOHYX010000546.1:0-1633 GCA_050738115.1 Rhodanobacteraceae bacterium | reverse complement strand
GGCTCGGCGTCGGGCGGCACGATGGACGCCTCCAACCTGTTCAAGCCGGCGCTGGCGTCGGGCGAGCTGCGCTGCATCGGTTCCACGACATTCCAGGAATTCCGCGGCGTGTTCGAGAAGGATCGTGCGCTGGCGCGGCGCTTCCAGAAGATCGACATCGTCGAGCCGTCCGCGGCCGACACGGTCGAGATCCTCAAAGGGCTGAAATCCCGCTTCGAGGAACACCACAACGTCACCTACAGCGAGGAGGCGTTGCAGGCCGCCGTGGACCTGTCGGTCAAGCACATCCCGGACCGCCTGCTGCCCGACAAGGCCATCGACGTGATCGACGAGGCCGGCGCGCACCAGCGCCTGCTGCCGGAAGACAAGCGGACCGGCAAGGTCGACGTGGCCGAGGTCGAGTACATCGTCGCGCGGATGGCGCGCATCCCGCAGAAACAGGTGTCCGCGTCCGACCGCGACGTGCTCCGGAACCTCGACCGCAACCTGAAGATGGTGATCTTCGGCCAGGACCAGGCGATCGACACGCTCGCGTCCGCGATCAAGATGGCACGCTCTGGCCTGGGCGATCCCAACAAGCCGATCGGCAATTTCCTGTTTGCCGGCCCCACGGGCGTCGGCAAGACCGAGGTGACGCGGCAGCTCGCGCTGCAACTCGGCATCGAACTGGTGCGCTTCGACATGTCCGAATACATGGAACCGCATTCGGTATCGCGCCTGATCGGCGCACCGCCGGGCTACGTCGGGTTCGACCAAGGCGGTTTGTTGACGGAGTCGGTCGTCAAGCACCCGCACTGCGTGCTGCTGCTGGATGAGATCGAGAAGGCGCATCCGGACCTCTACAACATCCTGCTGCAGATCATGGACCACGGCGTGCTCACCGATACCAACGGTCGCGAAGCGAACTTCCGCAACGTGATCCTGGTGATGACGACCAACGCAGGCGCGCGCCAGGCATCTCGCCGCAGCATCGGCTTCCTCGAACAGTCACATGCCACGGATGCGATGGAAGTCATCCGCCGCACGTTCACACCCGAATTCCGCAACCGCCTCGATGCGGTGGTGCAGTTCAAGCCGCTCGAGATGGAGCACATCCTGCGCGTGGTCGACAAGTTCCTGATCGAGCTGGAAACGCAGCTGCTCGAAAAGCGCGTCAGCCTGAACGTGGCGGGCGAGGCGCGGCACTGGCTGGCCGAGCACGGCTTCGATCAGCAGATGGGCGCGCGGCCGATGGCGCGGTTGATCCAGGACAAGATCAAGCGGGCGATCGCCGACGAACTGCTGTTCGGCAAGCTCGCCGACGGCGGCAAGGTCAACTTGGGCGTGCAGGACGGCGAACTGACCGTCGAGTCCGAATCGGCGGAGAAACTGCCGGCGGTGGTGGAATAACGACGGTCGCGCACATCCGGGTTGGAACGTGACAACGGCGGCCGATGGCCGCCGTTGTGGTCGTAGACCTCATGGATTGCGTTGCGATCCACGATGTCCGCGGGATTGGCAACGTTTGCGCCAACGAACCTGAGCACTGACCCCTTCAACGGAATGGCACTTACTTTAGCCGGTCGGCATTTGGTGCCGCGCGTAAGCGCTTAGGTCTGAAGGCAAGAAGGAGTTGGCTGGCCCAAGGGCCGAT
>JBOHYX010000545.1:0-1639 GCA_050738115.1 Rhodanobacteraceae bacterium | reverse complement strand
CTGGCTCGCGCCGCTCACGGCAGGCGTGTGGGGTTATCGTCGGCGCGCGCGCCTGTCCGTGAAGTACGTCCAGAAGAAGGGCAAGGTGCTGGTCGGCTTCCGCGAACGCGATCCGCGTTTCGTCGCCGATCTTGCCCATTGCGACACGCTCGATCCCGTGCTCGGCGAAAACCTCGATGCGCTGGGCGCGCTGCTGAATGGCATGCAAGGCGCGGCATCGATCCCGCAGATCGAGTTCTCCGCGGGCGACGCGGTGCGGGCGCTGGTGTTTCGTCACCTGCAGCCGCTCTCGGAACCGGACCGGGAAAAACTCGTGACATTTGGCCGCGAACACGGCTTCGTGATCCTGCTGCAGCCGGGCGGCAGCGACAGCGTGCAGCCGCTGCAGGGCGGCGCGGTCGAACTGTCGTACGTGTTGCCGGCACACGGCCTCACGCTCGCCTTCGCGCCGCTCGATTTCGTGCAGGTCAATGCGCGGCTCAACGCCGCCATGATCGACCACGCCTTGATGCTGCTGGCGCCCTCGCCGACGGATCGCGTGCTTGATCTCTTCTGCGGCCTCGGCAATTTCAGCTTGCCGATCGCGCGCCACGCCGGGTCGGTGTGCGGCGTGGAAGGCGACGCCGGGCTCGTCGAGCGCGCCCGCGCCAACGCGACGGCCAACGGCATCACCAACGCGGCGTTCCATGCTGGCGATCTCGCCGGCGAGGTGCGTGGCAGCGCGTGGGCGCGCGCGGACTACGACCTCATGCTGCTCGATCCGCCGCGCAGCGGCGCCGAGGAACTGCTGAAGCAGTTGCCCGGCAAATCGGTGCGGCGCGTGGTGTATGTGTCGTGTCATCCGGCCTCGCTGGCGCGCGACGCGGGTACGCTGGTGCGCGGGCACGGGTTCCGGCTCGAAGCCGCGGGCGCGATGGACATGTTCCCGCACACGGCGCACGTCGAGTCGATCGCGCTGTTCGAGCGCGCGGTGCCGTGACCGGACGCGCGGTGCGGCGTCGCACCGGTTGCACGCGCGCCGCCGCACGCGTCAACATGGCGGGTCTGGCTACGCGACGCATCGTTGGTGCGCCTGATCGTGGAGAGAATCATGGAAGGCTACGAACGCTTGAGCGGCGACATCGCCTGCATCGACACCTATCAGCACAGCTCGGGCATGGCTGCCTGCTACCTCGTGGGCACTGACGGCCACTACGCGTTCGTCGAATCCGGCACCAGCCTGTCCGTGCCGCACGTCATGAAGGTGCTGGCGGAGCTTGGTGTCGCGCGCGGCGCGCGGCACATGATCGATCCGTCGAAGCTCATCGCCGGCGCCACCGCTGCGTACGGCCCCGACATCGTGCGCGCCACCTACGGCGAAATCTTGCCGGTGCCGGAATCGCGCGTGATCGTCGCGGACGTCGCGGCGGATCGGGATTTCACGCTCGATCTCGGCAGCCGGCGACTGTTGTTCATCGACTCTCCCGGCCACGCGCGCCACCATTACGCGATCTGGGACGAAGCCACGCGCGGCTGGTTTTCGGGCGACATATTCGGCGTCTCGTACCGGGAGTTCGACGACGACGGCCGCGGGTACATGGTGCCGACCACGACTCCGGTCCAGTTCGATCCGGAGGCGTGGGAGGCGTCGCTCGCGCGC
>JBOHYX010000544.1:0-1641 GCA_050738115.1 Rhodanobacteraceae bacterium | reverse complement strand
GCATCGCGTTTCAGGGATTGCCCCAAACCTTCCGTGCGGTCTCGACGACACGCTCGAGCTTGGCCCATTGCTGGTCGTGCGTCATCCGGTTGCCCTCTACGGTGCTCGCGAACCCGCACTGCGGCGACAGGCACAACTGCGCGACGTCGACATACCGCGCCGCCTCGTCGATCCGCCGGCGCAAGGCGTCCATGGACTCGAGTTCCGGCGTCTTGGACGACACCAGCCCGAGCACCACCGTCTTGCCGGTGGGCACGTGCCGCAGCGGCGCGAAATCGCCCGAGCGTTCGTCGTCGTATTCGAGGAAATACGCATCGACCTCGAGCTCGTTGAACAGCACCTGCGCGACCGGCTCATATCCGCCCTTCGCAAACCAGGTGCTGCGGTAGTTGCCACGGCACAGGTGCACGGCGACGGTGAGGTCGTGCGGACGCCCGCGCAGCGTGGCGTTGATGAGCCCGGCGTACTGCCGTGGCAGTGCATCGGGATCCTCGCCCCGCTCCTTCGCCGCGGCGCGCATGTCAACGTCGCACAGATACGCAAGGTTGGTGTCGTCCAGTTGCAGGTAGCGGCAACCCGCCGCGTACAACAGGTCGATCTCCGCACGATACGCGGCCGCGAGATCTTCGAAGAAACGGTCGAGGTCGGGATAGGACTTGATGTCGATCGCAGCGCGCCCGCCACGGAAGTGCACCATCGTCGGCGAGGGGATCGAAACCTTGGGCGTGACGCGCGCCGCGGTTGCCTGTTTCTCCAGGAACGCAAACGCCGGCACCTGGATCGGGCGGGCATGTTTCAATTTGCCCGTCACGGTGATCCGCTGCGGCGTGAATCCGCCTGGCGTGTTGTGGACGCTCTTGAACGCCGTCCCGAAGTATAGGCCGCGCGTCGGCGCAACCGGGGCCGCGCGCGCATCCGCGCTTTCCGAAGGCACCGGCTATTCGCGTGCAACGTTGCGCTCTGCAAGCGCGGCGCGCAGGTGTTCGAGCGTCTTGCCGCCGAAACCCGGCAATTTTGCGAGCTCGCCGTTGCGGATCGCGCGATCGAGGTCCGCAGGGCCGGTGATCCCGAGCTTGTGGTAGAGCTCGCCCACGCGCTTGGCGCCGAGACCCGGCAGCGCCATCAGGTCGGCGAGGCCCGCCGGCACGCGCTTTTCGAGTTCTGCGAGCTGCGGCAAGCCGCCGGTGCGCACGATGGTCGTGATTTTTTCGGCAAGGATTCTGCCGATGCCCGGCAACGTTTCGAGATCGCGGCCTTCGGCAACGAGTTTGGCCATGTCGTACGCGGTGCCGTCCAGCAACCGCACCGCGTTGCGATAGGCACGCACACGGAACGGATTGGCGCCGTCGATTTCCAGCAGGTCGGCGTAGCGGGTGATGAGCCTTGCGATTTCGCCATTGTCTACGGCCAAGACTTGAGCCCTCATCGGAAATGCGACGCCTTGCGCCCCGCCACCGCGGCGAAAGGTCGCCTGTGCCATCATGCCGCACGGGCAGGCTGTTGCAACACCGCGAAGCCACCGTCACGACCCCGCCATGCCACGCACGTCCACCCGCACACCGCCCGCTGCCTTCGATCCCGCTGCGTTGCGCGACCTGCAAGCGCTGCCGCGGAGTTTCTACAACCGCAAGGCGCGGACGG
>JBOHYX010000543.1:0-1647 GCA_050738115.1 Rhodanobacteraceae bacterium | reverse complement strand
GACCTGGTGCGCGGTGCGGGCGAACTCGATCGGTTGCTCGCTGTGCTGCCCCGGAATGCAATCCTGAGCGCCGGCGTCGTCGACGGACGCAACGTGTGGCGCAGCCGGCCGTCGCGGGTGCTGCCGTTGCTCGAAAAAGCGTACACGCGCCTGGGCGGCGAACGCCTGTGGGTCGCGGCGTCCTGCTCGCTGCTGCACGTCCCGATCGATGCATCCGTCGAATCCGCGCTGGACGGCACGCTGCGCGCGTGCCTCGCCTTCGCCCGGGAAAAGATCCAGGAGCTGCGTCTGTACGCCGGTGCACTCGACGGCAAACCCGAAGCGCGCGCGGCGTTGCAGGCGCAGGACGCCTTGCTGGCCGATCGCCAGCACGCGCCTGGCATCACCCGCGCCGACGTGCGCAAACGCCTCGACACCCTCGGCAGCCAGGCCGCGCTGCGCGAATCCCGATACGCCGCGCGCCACGCGGCGCAGCAACGCGTGCACGCGCTGCCGCTGCTGCCGACCACCACCATCGGTTCGTTCCCGCAGACGCACGAACTGCGCAAGGCTCGCGCGGACCACCGCGGCGGTCGCCTCGACGACGCCGCCTACGACAAGGTGATCGCGTCCGAAATCGAGCGCTGCATCCGCGTCCAGGAACGGATCGGCCTTGACGTGCTGGTGCACGGTGAAGCCGAACGCAACGACATGGTGGAATACTTCGGCGAACAGCTCGACGGCTTCGCGTTCACCCGTGCGGGCTGGGTGCAGAGCTACGGGTCGCGCTGCGTCAAGCCGCCGCTGATCCACGGCGACGTGGCGCGGCCGCGGGCGATGACGGTGCGCTGGTCGACCTACGCGCAATCGCTCACCGACAAGCCGGTCAAGGGCATGCTGACGGGACCGGTCACGATGCTCGAGTGGTCGTTCGTGCGCGATGACCTGCCCGAGGCGACGGTCTGCCGCCAGATCGCGCTGGCGCTGCGCGATGAAGTGCGCGATCTCGAAGCGGCCGGCATCGACATCATCCAGATCGACGAGCCCGCGTTCCGCGAGGGCCTGCCGCTGCGCCGCGCGGATTGGCAGGCGTACCTCGCCTGGGCGGTCGAGTGCTTCCGGATCGCCGCGGGCGGCGTCGCCGACACCACGCAGGTCCACAGCCACATGTGCTATTCGGAGTTCAACGACATCATCGAAGCGGTCGCCGCGATGGACGCCGACGTGATCTCAATCGAAACCAGCCGCTCGCGGATGGAGCTCCTCGACGCGTTCACGCGCTTCCATTATCCGAACGGCATCGGACCCGGCGTGTACGACATCCACTCGCCGCGGATACCGACGGAGCAGGAAATTGCCGAACTGCTGGACAAGGCGTGCACCGTCCTGAAACCGGAGCAGCTCTGGGTCAACCCGGATTGCGGGCTCAAGACCCGCACCTGGGAGGAAGTCGAACCGTCGCTCGCGGCGATGGTCGACGCCGCGCGCGACGCCCGCTTGTGCATGAGCGTCCCGGCCTGACACCCATCGCTGCACTCATCCGCCCCTGCGGGGCACCTTCTCCCGGAGGGAGAAGGGAACAGCAACTAAACCGACCGTGTCGCTTCCACCGGCGACACGCGCGAGGCGCGCAACGCCGGCGCGAACACCGCCCCCTGCCCCAACGCC
>JBOHYX010000542.1:0-1650 GCA_050738115.1 Rhodanobacteraceae bacterium | reverse complement strand
CGGGTGCCGGAATACATCCGGCTGATTGCCGCCGGCCGGTACGACGACGCCTATTTGCTGAACTGGGATTCCAACGTTTTCCCCGGGATCCTCGGACGCACGTGCGATCGCCCCTGCGAACCCGCGTGCCGGCGTGGCCGCGTCGAGGAAAACAACGGAGAGAAACCGGAACCGGTCGCGATTTGCAGGCTGAAGCGCGTTGCCGCGGACAACCGCAGCGACGACGTCGAAAAGCGCATGCGGGGCCGCTTGCCGGAACGGGTGCCGGGCGCCGAGCGCTTCCGGATTGCGTGCGTGGGCGCGGGCCCGGCTTCCCTCACGGTCGGTCGCGATCTGGCGCCACTCGGCTACCACGTCAGCATCTTCGAAACCGACGCCAGGGGCGGCGGTTTCATGCGCACCCAGGTGCCGCGCTTTCGCCTGCCGGAGTCGGTGATCGACGAGGAGGTCGGGTACATCCTCGATCTGGGCGTGGAGCTCATCCCCAATCACCCGGTCGACTCGCTGCGCAGCCTGCTGGACGAGAATTTCGACGCGGTGTTCGTCGGCTGCGGCGCACCACGCGGCCGCGACCTGCACATTCCGGGGCGCGACATGTCGCCGGACAAAATCCATGTCGGTATCGAATGGCTGGCGTCGGTGTACTTCGGACACGTCAAGAAGGTCGGCAGGCGCGTGCTGGTGCTGGGCGGCGGCAACACCGCAATGGACTGCTGTCGCAGCGCGCGACGCCTCAGCGGCGAAAGCGTCAAGGTCATCGTGCGCTCGGGCTACGAGGAAATGAAGGCGAGCCCGTGGGAGAAGGAAGACGCCGGGCACGAGGGTGTCGAAATCCTGAACTGGCTGAATCCCAAGTGCTTCGTGCACGAGAACGGCAAGCTCACCGGGATGTGGTTCACGCCGATGCGCGCCGAATACGACGATCGGGGCAAGCGCAAGTTGCTGCCGACCGGCGAGCCGGATCGCCTGTTCGAGTGCGACGAGGTGCTGATCGCGGTCGGTCAGGAAAACGCGTTCCCATGGATCGAGCGCGACGTCGGGATCGAGTTCGACGAGTGGCGCATGCCCAGGCTCGACAAGCTCACGATGCAGTCGACGCTGCCCAAGGTGTTTTTCGGCGGCGATGCGGCTTTCGGCCCCAAGAACATCATCTGGGCGGTCGAACACGGCCACCAGGCCGCGGTGTCGATCCACAACCTGCTGCAGGGCGAGGACATTCGCAAGCGTCCGCCACCGCTGACCAATCTCGTCTCGCAGAAGATGGGCATCCACGAGTGGACCTACGACAACGACATCGTGCCGGACGAGCGGTACGTGGTGCCGTGGGCGCCGAAGGAAAAGACGCTCAAGGACATCAAGCAGGAAGTCGAACTCGGCTTCGACCTCGAGACCGCCTGGAAGGAAGCGCAGCGTTGCCTGAATTGCGACGTGCAGACCGTGTTCTCGAAGGACATGTGCATCGAGTGCGATGCCTGCGTGGACGTGTGCCCGATGGACTGCATCACCTTCACCGCCAATGGCGACGAAGCCGAGCTGCGCACGCGCCTCACGGCGCCGGCTGAAAACATGGAGCAGGACCTGTACGTGTCGGCACCGGTCAAGACCGGGCGCGTGATGGTGAAGGACGAGGACATGTGCCTTCACTGTGGC
>JBOHYX010000541.1:0-1668 GCA_050738115.1 Rhodanobacteraceae bacterium | reverse complement strand
AACGCCAGCGCCAGCAGCGCGAACCCGACGACCGCGCCCGACAGCAGCGGCAGCGCGGTCACCAGCACCGGGACCACGCTGCGGTACGCGAGCAGCAGCATCAGCACGAAGCCGACCGTGGTGATTGCGCCGAAGCGCTCGGCTTCGCCGCGGATGCGCCGACTCGCCTGCATGCCGAACCAGCCGGGACCGCTGATTACGAGTTTCGCGCGTGCGGCGCCGGGCAGCGCCGCGAAATGTTTCTGCAACGACGTGATCGCCGCGGCCTGTGCGGATGGGTCGAAACCGGCGGCGCGCGTCTCGGCCACCAGCAGCGCCTCGCCGCGTTTCGAGAACCACACGCCGTCGACCAGCGCCGGCGGATGCGGCGGCGCCCAGCGCCGCGCCAGCTTCAGGGTTTCGAGCGTGGGGTCGCGCCGAAGCCACGGCTGCAGCAGCGACGCGGCCGGCGAACTCAGGTCCTCGACGCGCTGCTGCAACTGCGCGTGCAGGTACCTGGCATCAAAGCGGTGCTCGTCCAGCGTCGGCGCCAGCAGGTAGCGATACGGCAACAGGTCCGCGGCGACGCTCGCGATATCACTGCCGCCGTTGGCCACGTGAGCGAAGTCGGGATCGTGCGACAACGCCGTGTCCAGCCCGCGGGACAGCGCGGCAAGTGCGTCGCGCGGCGCGCCGGAAATCGCGAGCAGCAGCAGGCGCGAACCCGGCCCCTCGCCGATCTCGTCCAGCAACAAACGCTGGTCGGCAGTGCGCGGTGGCGGCACGAAATCGCGCAGGTCGGAAGTGATCCTGAGGTGCTGCGCGACAGCCCAGCCGACCACGACGATCAACGCGAGCCATCCCAGATACAGACCGACCCGCGCCAGCGGCCGCATCATGGATTGCGGCAGCGCGCCGCAAGCGCCGACTGCAACGGCGCAACGCTCTGCAAGCCTGCGCGCGCCATCGTACCGAGCAGCGTGATGCTGCCATCGCCATTCGCGTCGGTCACCGTCAGGCAGCGCGGCTCGCGCCCGCGCCCATCGATCGCGATGGATGCAAGCTGCTGCCGGAGTGTGGCCGTGCGCGGCGTCAGCGTCACCACCCAGCGTGCATCGCCGCCCTCGGCCGCAAGGGTGAAGTCCTTCTCGAGCGTCGCGAGGTTGCCGCCCAGCAGCGCACGGAATCCCGCCAGCAGCGCACCCACCTGCGGCGCGCGCGCGAGCCGCACCCGGTGCACTTCGCCATCGCCGCGTTGCACCGACAGCTCGCCGTTGCCGGCCTTGGCGGTTTCCGTGAACGGTTTGGTGACGACGCGCTCGAGCCGATCATCGCCGAACCAGCGCAGCGTGCCTTCGACCACCAGCGGCCGGGTGAGCACGCCGCCGCGGTAGCTCACTTCGATGAAGGGGGTGGACACCGGCGGCGTCCGCGCGAGCTTCGCGAGCAGCGACTGGGCGAGGCCGGGCTCCGCCGCAACCGCCGCGACCGCGATCACCACTGAGGCTGCCAGCACGCTACGAAGCGCGTGCCTGCCGCAGGTCCGCGCGTATGGGCGGCTCTTGGCCGGCGAGCGCTTGCGGTTGCCAGAAGTCATAGAAGTTGAACCAGTTGAAAGGCGCGTCGCGCACGTAATGCTCCAGCCGCGCGGCGTAATGCCGCGCGTACGCGGCCGCCGCGACAGCGCGC
>JBOHYX010000540.1:0-1669 GCA_050738115.1 Rhodanobacteraceae bacterium | reverse complement strand
CCCGAGCGTGACACGGTGTTGCAGCACGGCGAGTTGATCACTTCCGTCGAGTTGCCGGCGCTGCCGGTCGCCGCCCATTCGCTGTATCGCAAGGTGCGCGACCGCCGCTCCTATGCGTTCGCGCTGGTATCCGTGGCGGCGGCGCTGCGCGTTCGCGAGGGGACCGTCGAGGACGTGCGGATCGCCTGCGGCGGCGTCGCGCACAAACCGTGGCGCGCCGTGCGCGCCGAGGAATTGCTGCGGGGCGGGGCGGCGTCGCCGGAACAATTCGACCACGCCGCGGACGCGGAACTGGCCGCGGCGCGACCGCAGCCGGGCAATGTCTTCAAGGTGAAGCTGCTGCACAACACGTTGGTTGGTGTGCTCCGCGAACTGGCGGGGGATGTGCGGTGAACGACCAAAAGGCGAACGCGGCCAACGCGCCACTCCGCACCCGGGCGATCGGCCAGCCCTTGGCGCGCATCGACGGCCGCGCCAAGGTGACGGGATCGGCCACCTATGCGTATGAGCACGATCTCCGCGGCGCGCTGTACGCATGCCCGCTGCAGGCGACCATCGCGCGCGGGCGCGTCGTGTCGCTGGATACGAATGCGGCGCGCGCGGTGGGCGGGGTCGTCGCGGTCATCACACACGAAAACGCGCCGCGGCTCGAGTCCGACGAAGACAAGGAACTGTGGATCCTGCAATCCGGTGAGATTGGCTTCCGCGGCCAGTTGATCGGCGCGGTGATCGCGGAAAGCATCGAGATTGCACGCCACGCCGCGAGCCTCGTCCGCGTGGAATACGACGAGCAGCCGTTGGTTGCCGAATTGCGCGCGGACAGCGATGACCTGTACGCGCCGAAGCAGGTGAACGCCGGCTACCCGACCGACACGGCGCAAGGCGACGTGGACGCCGCCCTCAGGTCCGCGGAGGTGGTGACGGATCACGCGTACACCACGCCTATGGAACACAACAACCCGATGGAGACGCATACCACGGTCGCCATCTGGCAGGATGGCCAGTTCACGTTGTACGACTCCACCCAGGGCGCGCACTCGCTGCGCAAGACCCTTGCACCAATATTTGGCGTCGACATCGAAGCGATTCGCGTGATCGCGCCGCACGTCGGCGGCGGATTCGGATCCAAGGGCGCGGCGCACGCGCACGACGCGCTGGCGTGCCTTGCTGCGCAGGCCGTACCGGGGCGGCCCATCAAGGTGACGCTGACGCGCCAGCAAATGTTCCAGCTTGCCGGGTACCGCACGCCGACGATCCAGCGGATCCGGCTCGGCGCGGACCGCGGCGGGCACCTCACCGCGATCGCCCACGACGTGATCGAGCAGACCTCGCGGATCAAGCAATTCGCGGAACAGACAGCAGTGCCGACGCGCGTGATGTACGCCGCGCCCAACCGGCGTACTACGCATCGGCTCGCGGCGCTGGACGTGCCGGTACCGTCGTGGATGCGGGCGCCGGGCGAGACGCCCGGGATGTTTGCGCTTGAAACCGCCATGGATGAACTCGCGGTCGCATGTGCACTCGATCCGATCGAACTGCGCATCCGCAACGACGCCCAAACCGAGCCCGAATCGGGCAAGGCCTGGTCGCATCGGGACCTGGTCGGATGCCTGCGCGAAGGCGCGCGCCGCTTCGGCTGGGAGCAGCGCGATCCGACGCCGCGTAAGCG
>JBOHYX010000539.1:0-1672 GCA_050738115.1 Rhodanobacteraceae bacterium | reverse complement strand
ACGCAGTCGCTCGAAATGCAGGGCGGACGACGCGCCCTGCAATACCTCCTGATACACGAGAAACGACAATGCAGCCTCGCCGGCAGTCAGCAGCTGACGCAGAGCAACCGTGTGCGGTGTGTCGCCCCGGCGCAGCAGGTCTACCCAGACCGTGCTGTCAACGAGAACCACGTGATGGCTCATCGCGCGCAACCCGGACGTCGTAATCCGGATCGATCAAATCCTCGCCGACCAGGTCCAGGATGTTTTTCCGTGACTTGTCCCGTACAAGGCTGCGCAACGCAATGTCCACGACCTCACGCTTGCTCGCCGCACCACTCAATTTCATGGCGCGCTTGATGAGTCGGTCGTCGATCACGATGTTCGTACGCGTGTTCACATACACCTCGTGATGTGTATCGTAGCACATGCACTGATCGTGTCGCGCCGAAGGGTTCCCGCGGTACCCGAATCGAACGGCGCCGCAGAGCAATGCGCCGCGCGCCATGCGCCGCGTCGGGGGGAGATCCGTTACTCGAGGTTTTGCACCTGCTCGCGCATCTGCTCGATCAGAACCTTGAGGTCCACCGCCGCGCTCGTCATGCGCGGGTCGACGGACTTGGACGCCAGCGTGTTGGCTTCACGGTTGAATTCCTGCATCAGGAAATCGAGGCGTCGCCCGACCGGCTCGTCCAGCTCCAGGATCCGGCGCGCCTCGGAGACGTGCGCGGCAAGCCGGTCGAGCTCCTCGTCGACGTCCATGCGCGCCAACTGCAGCACCAGTTCCTGCTCGAGCCGGCCGGGATCAGCCGCCTGCGCGAGCTCGGCCAGCCGACCTTCAAGCCTGCGTCGAAGCGCCGCGCGGATGTCGGGCAGCGTCGCGCGCACGTCCGCGATGATCCGCTCGATGCCATCCAGCCGCTCGCCGAGCACCGTGGCGAGCTTCGCGCCTTCGCGTCCGCGGCCGGCAATGAATTCGTCCAGTGTCCGGTCGAGCAGCGCGAGCGCGGCCTGGGTCAATCCGGCCTGGTCGAACTCGGGCTTCACCAGCAGGCCGGGCCAGTCCAGCAGGCCCGCGAAATCGGTGGCCAGTTGCGGGAAATTCGACTTCAACGCATCCGCGACCGCGGCGAGCTGCCGGGCCGTGCGCTCATCCAGCAGCAAGTCCGCGGCGGCCGCGGGTGGGCGGTAGCGAAACCCCACGTCGACCTTGCCGCGCGAGAGCCGCGCGGCCACGCGCTCGCGCAGGTGCGGCTCGAGCGTGCGCAGCTCGTCGGGCAGGCGCACACCGGTTTCGAGGAAGCGCGAATTCACCGCGCGAACTTCGCAGGCGAGCCAGCCCTCCGGCGTGGTGTCCTCGGTGTTCGCATAGGCGGTCATGCTGCGGACCATGCACGGCGCTCCCGATCGGCATCGAAGACCGCGATGTTAAACTGACAGGCCCGCCCGCGATACCCGATCCATGCCCACCGCCCGCCCTTCCGGCCGCGCGCCCGACGCGCTGCGCCGGGTCACCATCGAGCGCCATTACACGCGCCACGCCGAGGGTTCCGTGCTGATCACCTGCGGCGACACGCGCGTGCTGTGCACGGCCAGCGTCGAGGAGCGGGTGCCCATCTGGTTGCGCGGCAAGGGCCAGGGTTGGGTCACCGCCGAATACGGAATGCTGCCGCGCGCCACCACTGAGCGGACC
>JBOHYX010000538.1:0-1675 GCA_050738115.1 Rhodanobacteraceae bacterium | reverse complement strand
TCGCTGTCGCCCGATGTCAACAACCCGGGCTTTCGCAACGTCGATTTCGATGAACTCGAAGGCGCCTACGCGGACGCGACGCACGGCCTCATCGAAGGCGGCGCCGACCTCGTGATGGTCGAAACGATCTTCGACACCCTGAACGCCAAGGCCGCGCTCGCCGGCGTCGCGCGGGTGTTCGACGAAGTCGGTGGCCGGCTGCCCGTGATGATCTCCGGCACCATCACCGATCGTTCGGGGCGCACCCTCTCGGGCCAGACCGCCGAGGCGTTCTGGTATTCGGTCGCGCACGCGCGGCCGTTGTCGATCGGGCTCAATTGCGCGCTGGGCGCGAAGGATCTGCGCCAGCACGTCGAGGCGTTGGCGCGCGTCGCCGATTGCGCGATCAGCGCGCATCCGAACGCCGGCCTGCCGAACGAGCTCGGCGGCTACGACGAATCGCCCGAAGACATGGCGCAGACGCTCGGCGAGTTTGCGCGCGACGGCCTGCTCAACATCGTCGGCGGCTGCTGCGGCACCACGCCCGCGCACATCACGGCGATCGCGGCGGCCGTGCGCGACGTTGCACCCCGCAAGCTGCCGGAGCCGCATGAGGCGGCAGCCTGACAACGAGATCAACACCCCCGCCCTCGTCATTACGGGGCCACCCGCGCGAAGCGCGGGTGGAACCCGGAATCCAGCTTTTCGTTTTCATGTCGGGACAGCATGGATTCCGGGTTCCAGCGCCGATGAAACCGGCGCCGGCCCCGGAGTGACGAGCTTCAAAGAGACATCATCATGACCGTCGCACCCCGCTACACCCGCTTGTCCGGCCTCGAGCCGCTGATCATCACGCCCGATTCGCTGTTCATCAACATCGGCGAGCGCACCAACGTCACCGGCTCGGCGAAATTCAAGAAGCTGATCAAGGAAGACCGCTACGACGAAGCGGTGGACGTCGCGCGCCAGCAGGTCGACAGCGGCGCGCAGATCCTGGACGTCAACATGGACGAGGGCCTGCTCGATTCCGAAGCGGCGATGGTGAAGTTCCTGCGCCTGATCGCGGCCGAACCCGACATCGCGCGCATTCCGGTGATGGTCGACTCCTCCAAGTGGAGCGTGATCGAGGCGGGCCTGAAATGCCTGCAGGGCAAGGGCGTCGTCAACTCGATATCGCTCAAGGAAGGCGAGGAGAAATTCCTCGACGAGGCGCGAAAAGTCCTGCGTTATGGCGCCGCGACGGTGGTGATGGCGTTCGACGAGGATGGCCAGGCCGATTCGGTCGCGCGCCGCATCGAAATCTGCGAGCGCTCGTACAGGCTCCTCACCGAAAAAGTCGGGTTTCCGCCCGAAGACATCATCTTCGACTCCAACATCTTCCCGATCGCGACCGGCATCGAGGAACACGCCAACAACGCCGTCAACTTCATCGACGCCTGCAAGGAACTGAAGTCGCGGTTCCCGTACTCGCACCTCTCGGGCGGCGTGTCGAACGTGTCGTTCTCGTTCCGCGGCAACAACACCGTGCGCGAGGCGATCCATTCGGTGTTCCTGTACCACGCCATCAAGGCCGGCATGGACATGGGCATCGTCAACGCCGGCCAGCTCGCGATCTACGACGAACTCGATCCGGAGCTGCGCGAACGCGTCGAGGACGTGGTACTGAATCGGCGCGCGGACGCGACCGAGCGATTGA
>JBOHYX010000537.1:0-1681 GCA_050738115.1 Rhodanobacteraceae bacterium | reverse complement strand
TCGATGGAGCACGCCGCCTCGACCAGCGGCGCGAAATAGCGCAACGCCCGGCGGTACACCTCGCGCTTGAAGTCCACCACGTGCTCGGCGGGGTACCAGAAATCGACCCAGCGCCAGACATCGAACTCCGGCGTCGCATGGTTGTCCAGTCGAAACGCCGCGTCGTCGAGCACCCGGAGGAGGAACCAGACCTGCTTTTGCCCGATGCAGGTCGGGCGCTGGCCGCGGCGCACGTAGCGCGGGGGCAGGCGATAGCGCAGCCAGCCATGGGTCGACCCCAGGATTTCCACCTGCTCCGAGCGCAGGCCGGTTTCTTCCTCCAGTTCGCGGTACATGGCTTCGTCGGGGGTTTCGTCGGTATTCATGCCGCCTTGCGGAAACTGCCAGCCGTCGCGTTGCACCCGCCGCGCCCAGAACACTTGGCCGTGCGCGTTCAGCAACACCATGCCCACATTCAAACGGTAGCCGTCCACGTCGATCATGGTCGGGATTCAAGCACACTCCAAGAACGCGAGGCAAGCCTGCGTCGACGGGCACTTGCGGCCTTCCGCGCGCCGCAGGACGCCTATGGCCACGCGCGCCGTCGGGTTGCGGATGGCCGCCCCGCTGGTTATAAGCGGTGCACGGATTGCCTGAACCGCGATGGCGTCGACGATCTTCCATCACTGGCTGGACCAGTTTCGTGCGATGCCGGCGGCACGGCGCCGCTGGATCACGGGTGGCGTGGCCGTGCTCGTGTGTGCGGCCGTGTTTGCGCTGGGCGCGGTGTTCGGGCGTGGCATCGGCTTCGCCAACGGCCTGCAGGCGCGCGCGCACCGGCTGGCCGTCCGCAACGCCGCGTTGGAGAACCGGAATCAGAGCCTGGCGCAGCAGCAGCAGACCGCGGACGCGACGGTGGCGGCGCTGAAGGAGGCGATGGCGGGCCGCGATGCCGAACTCGAAACCCTCATGCGGGAACAGGCGTTCTACGCGCGGCTGATCGGCATCGACGGCGACCGTTCGGGCATCGGCGTGCACAGCGTCGCGCTGACGCCGGTCAGGAAGACCGATGCGTGGAACTTCACGGTCACGCTCATCAACACCGCGAAGAACGCGGATCCCGCGCGCGGGAACCTGACGTTGGCCGTCGAGGGCGTGCGCCAGGGCAAGCTGACGACGCTTGACTGGGCGGCGGTGTCGGGTTCGCACGCCAAGGGCGGCATTCCGTTCGCGTTCAAGTTCTTCCAGCAGTTGCAGGGTTCCCTGGCATTGCCCAGCGGATTCGTGCCCAACCGCATCGCGATCACGCTGCACCCGGACCGTGGGCCGGCCGTCACCCGCAAGCTCGACTGGAGCGACGCGCAGGCCGGGCGGCACGGGATCACGATCACCACGCCTTGATCGCTCAGCCGGATGCCACCATGATGCAGGGTGAGATGCCGAACATGCATGACATTGCTGCCACCGCGCCCGCGCTCACGGTCTCCGATGCCGCGTTGGGCCGGATCCGCGAGTTGATCCATGAGGAAGCCAATCCCGCGCTCAAGCTGCGGGTGTCGGTCGAGGGCGGCGGCTGCTCCGGATTCCAGTACGACTTCAGGTTTGACGACACGCAGGCGGATGACGATTTCGTGCTCGACCGCGATGGCGTCGGATTGCTCGTCGACGCCTTGAGCATGCAGTTCCTCCGGGGCGCGGAAGT
>JBOHYX010000536.1:0-1687 GCA_050738115.1 Rhodanobacteraceae bacterium | reverse complement strand
GGGCAGCGCAGCCCGGATCACGGCAAACACGCCGTCGACATTCGTGCGCATCTGTCGCTCGATCGCCTCTGGCGTGGCGGTCTCGAACGGCCCGAACAGGCCGTAGCCTGCGTTGTTGATCAGCACGTCGATCGGGCCAAGGCGTGCCTGCGCCTGTTGCACCGCGGCGTTGACCGAGTGTTGATCGGTCACATCCAGCGCCAACGCTTCTACGCGGCCCGCGCCGTGCTCGAAGTGGGCCTGAGCCGGATTGCGCAGCGTCGCCGCCACATTCCAGCCTTGCGCCGCAAAGTGGCGCACTGCGGCCGCGCCAATCCCCGAAGAGCAACCCGTGATCAGGACCGTCGAGGCCATGAAATGGTCAACCGCAGTGGAAGGCCGGGCAAGATCGTAGGACGCCGCCGTTCACCCGGCAAGTCGGACGACCCTCATGTTTCCCTTCGTGTTCCCCACCGACATGTAGAGCGCGGCGCGATCCTCTCGCGGGGCTTCCCGGACAGCACCCGACTCCGCGCGGTGGCGCGGCGCCAGCGGCCCTTGTCGGCAGGCCACTGACATAGTAACCACAAGGCTACCCGAGGCTGTACGAAGTGACGTGCTGAGCGCCTGCTTTTCGAGCGACGGCGCGACGTTGTGTCTGACTGCGTCGGGTCGACGGCGAAAGTCGAGCACTCACGTCGGCCGCGCGCGATCCGTACCGTCGCCCATGGTCGCCGCTCGGCCACAGGTACCCGTCGCGGCACCGCCGGGAAGCATCCGGTCCCGAGTTGGCCAAAGACACTCGGGTCATACGGGTGAATCGCCGTGCCAACCTGTGGGGCCGATTAAAGCTCGAGGTAATGTCGCTCGCGACTCCCCTTCCAGGCTGCCAGCCGCTGCTTGATGTACCGATCGTAGTCGTACGTCGTTTCAAGCTTCCGCACACGGCGATGCCTGCGTTCCGCGGCGTCGTCGACCGGCAAGCGCGAGACCAGATCCGCATAGACTTCCTGCAAATGCGATGGCCTGTTCCCGGAAGGATGCCGGCCCTTCGACTGCGGCACGACCACGTCAGCCAGCGGATCGTCCGTGCGCGGCGTGGCAAGACTCAGTGCCGCACCCGGGTCGGGCGCCGCGGCGTCGCGTGCGGTCAGTGCCGGCACGCCCCAACGCGACTCCACCATCTTCAGGATCGAGGTGTGGTCGAACGGCATGCCACCGGGGGCGCGCACCACGGAGCCTGCGGGAATCAACGGCGCAATCAGCAGCGTGGGCACGCGCGGCCCGAAGCGCGTGAAGTCGAATCCGTATTCACCGGCCGAGTTGTCCGGTGGCACCGCGCTGGTCGGCGGCGGCACGTGGTCGTAGCAACCGCCGTGCTCGTCGTAGGTGACGATCAACAGCGTCTGGTCCCATGACGGACCATTGCGCAGCGCGTAGTACACGTCGTGGATGAACTGCTCGCCCAAGGCAACGTCGTAGTTGGGATGCTCGCTGTTGCCTTTCGAACCCCAGCTCGGCTCGAGAAAGGCATAGGCCGGCAATGACCCATTCGCTGCATCCGCCTGGAAATCCGTGAACTGCCCGAATTGGCTGTCGGGCAGATTGGTGATGGCGGTGAAGGTCTGGCGCGTCAGCGGGTCGGCGTCATAGCCATAGATCTTCCAGCTCACGTTCCGGTCGCTGAGCGCGTTGTAGATGGTGGGTG
>JBOHYX010000535.1:0-1689 GCA_050738115.1 Rhodanobacteraceae bacterium | reverse complement strand
GGATTGTCGAAGGCGGACGTACCATCCGGAAGCGGCAGGACGCTTCCCTGGTTTGCATTCGAGTCTTCGCCGACCGTGGTGTAGGTACGCTTGGCGTTGCCATGCACCCAGCGCAGTTCACCGGTGAAAAACCCGCCGTTGTCGTAATCGAGCTGCAGGTTCGTGTTGAGCGAGGTGGTCGGGCCGTGTCCCAGCGTGGTGAACTGGGTCAACTGGTCGAACTTGTTGATGCCCCTGAGCAGCACGCCGTAAGGCGTGATGACGGGCTTGACCGGTCCCGGCTGCAGGTTCCCCGGGGTAGAATCGTCTTGCAGCTGGTAAAGAAACCCGGTGTCGGTTTCGTGCATATGGGTGTATGCGGCATCGGCAATCAGTTTGAGCGCGTCGTTGAACTTGAATTCGAAAGATCCATTGACGCCGGTGCGCTTGCGCTGGCTGGTCTCGGTTCCGATCAGCTTCGGATCCCATTGGTAGTAATAGTCGCGCGGGATCTTGTTGGGATCGAGGCTGTTGCCGATCACGCCGTCGCCGTTGAAATCGAAACCAACATCCTGTTCGGTCGTTTCCTCGCCGCCGCCGTACGCGGAAATCTGCGGATTGGCGTTTCGGATGATTTCATCGGAATACGACCCCGTCAGCATGGCACCCCACCGGTCGGTGCGGTAATTGACGAGGAAAGACCCTTCCTTGTTCAATTTCCTGGTTCGATCGCCCCAATCCCCCTGGGCAGTTCCGCTGAAGGTCCAGCCGTCCTTGAAGTCGAACGGACGATGGGTGCGCAGGTTGATGATGCCGCTGACGCCGCCGGCGATGTTCGACGCCATGATCGACTTGATGACATCCGCGCCCGCAAACAGGGTCGGCGGAATGTCCACGAAGTCAGGTTGGCCAGACGCCAGGTCGCTGATGCCGTTGCTGTTGAGTCCGTTGCCACCGCCCGGCGAAAGGAATATCTCGCCGTTCAACGTGGTGGCGACCTCGGGCAGCCCGCGGACGCTGACCGTGGTGCCCTCGCCGCCGGAACGGCCGATCTGCACACCGGGGATGCGCGACAGGGCATCGGAAATCGTGACGTCCGGTAGCTGGCCGATGTTCTGCGCGGTGATCGAATCCTCGATCTGGGGCGCGTAGCGCTTCAAAATCAGGTCGCGCTGCTGGGAGGCGGCGATGCCCGTCACCTGGATCGTTGCAAGCTCCTGCGCTTTTTTCTGGGCGTTGGTCAGGGGCTTCTTTTTCTTGGTCTCCGACGTATTGGTTGGCGGAGTGGTTTGCGTGTCGTTCTGTGCGGCGGGTACGGCTTGGGTACCCAATGCCACTGCGGCAGAGTCGTTGGCGCGGGCGCCGGCCGCGATCCCGAGACACAGCGCCGTCGCGATGGCCACCGCAAGCGGCTTGGCGTGAAACCTGTGGGAAGTCATGAGTTCCTCCTCGACGCGCAAGAACGCGAACCGCGTTCGATTCCGATGGAAGTCCTACATTGGCAAGTTTGCGGCTCCCGTCCTGGCCAAGCTTCGCCAGCAATCCCCGCCCCGGTGGCATTCGTGCGCCCCATCTCGTCTGTTCCGTCCGCCGCTCGTGATCGCTCCGCCACCACCTGAGGAACTGCTGTCGAGTGGATCACAAACGTTGCATTAAGTCAAGTTGAAGTAGGTAATGGCGTCGATCCGCTTTGGGTCATAGGGAGCATGC
>JBOHYX010000534.1:0-1694 GCA_050738115.1 Rhodanobacteraceae bacterium | reverse complement strand
ATCTCCAACACCCTCGTGCAAGGCCATCGCGTAGGTTGGGCTGATTCCGGGCCTGGCCCGGAAGAAGCCCAACAATCATGCAAGCCCAATACGATCCCGCAGCAATGTTGGGCTTCCGCCGATGAAGCTGGCGGCAGCCCAACCTACAAAGCAGCGCGCTATCCGCCGCCGAAATCGAAACCCGCACGCCGGACAATCTCCAACACCCTCGTGCAATGTGCCTGCAATACAAGATCGCGCGCCACCACGCGATGCCGACCCGCCAGCGTCGCCGACAGCGCGCGTGCCAGCAATTCCGCGTGCGCGGCGGTGAGCGCTTCGGCATCCGCTGCAGACAGCACGCCCGCCTTCACGCAAGCCGCAAGCAAGCGAGGGGTGTCGCCGTGCACGGCGAGTTGCGGCGCGGCATGGGCATTGACCAATACCAACCCCTGCAGCAGGAACTGGATGTCCAGCAGCGCCCCGGCACCCTGTTTCAGATCCAGTGCATTGGCGTCAGATCGGTCGCGTTGCTTGCGCCATTCGGCGCGCATCCGGCACACGTCGGCAATGACCTGCGAACGCTCGCGCGGCCGTTGCAAAAGATTTCCACGCTCGCGCGTGAACATGCTTTCCAATTCGCTGTCGCCCGCCACCACCCGCGCGCGCACCAGCGCCTGCTGCTCCCAGGTCCAGGCACGTTCGCGCTGGTAGGCCATGAATGCCGGCAGGCTCGCGACCAGCAACGACTTGCCACCGTCGGGCCGTAATCGGGTGTCGACTTCGTACAGCCGCCCGCCGCGTGAACTGGCGGACAACCAGTGCACCACCCGTTGCGCGAGCCGCGCGTACCAGCGCGAGCCATCCAGCGGCCGCGCACCGTCGCTGATCGCCTCGCCGCGCACGGCGTCATACACGAACACCAGATCGAGATCGGAATTGAAGCCGAGCTCGCAACCGCCAAGGCTGCCGTAACCCAACACCGCGATGCCGCTTCCGGTTCCCGGCAGATGGCCATGCTGTGCGGTGAGCTCGCGCAGGGCCAGATCGAGTACCGCCGCGACCACCGCCTCGGCCAGTTCGGCCAACGCGTTCGCCGTCGCCACGGCATCCATCGCGTCATCGCGGAACGCCAGCCCGCAGCGCATCCGGTAGCTGCCGCGCCACTCGGCGATCGCCGCGAGCACCGCCTCCGGGTCACCGCCCGCCTGCGCGGCGGCCAATTGCTGTGCGAGCTCGGCGCGCAGGTCGGCGATGCCGTGTGCAAGATGTTCCACCCGCGGTGCCAACACATCATCCAGCAGCAGTGGCTGCGCGATCACGCGCTCGGCAAGAAACGCGCTGTCGGCGCACAAACGCGCCACCCGTGTACGCGCTGCGGGCTGCTCCTGCAACAGCGCAAGATAGGCCGAACGCCTCGCCACCGCCTGCACCAATCGACACAAACGCATCAGCGCGTCGACCGGCGCCGACGTTGCGGCGGCGGCATCGATCAGCTCAGGCATCACCTGCTCGATGCGGCGCGCGCCACGCGTACTGAGCCCGTGCAATCCCGCGACCTGCCGCAGGGCGTCGCGCACGGCTTCGCCATCCGCAAAACCGGCGGCGCTCAACTGCGCTGCATCCAGACTGCCATCGCGTGCCCGTCGCCAGATCCCGGCGCCCCACCGCGCTTCACCGGCATGTCCGGTTGCGTCGTCCTCGTTGTCGTGCTG
>JBOHYX010000533.1:0-1694 GCA_050738115.1 Rhodanobacteraceae bacterium | reverse complement strand
CTTGCCGTCGCCGGGGCGACGCGGCTTTCGACCGGGACACGGACATGAGCGCGCCGACGCGGCTCAGGTCGAGCGTGGCGACACTCATGGCGTCCGCACGGGTGTCGCCGACGGGCAATGGCGTTCCGGTCGACAGCTTGCCCGGTGCACCCGGGCGCAAACACGGCCGTTGCGGCCGACGGGTGGTTGCCGGCATCGGTGTCCTCGGGTGTTCGCTGGTGCTCGCGACGCTCGCCGGCTGTGTGCCGGGCCAGACGATGTCGGCGTCGACCCGCGACAGCGGGCTCAGCGTTCAGCTCGTCCAGATCACGCCGCAACTTGTCACGACCGAACAAGCCGCGATGCAGACGCCGTCCATTCCGGCCGCGCTGCTCAATGTGCAACCGCAACCCTATCGCATCGGTCCCGGTGACACGCTGTACATCACGGTTTGGGACCATCCCGAACTGACTTCGCCGGCCGGCTCGCAGCAGCAGACGGTGGCCAACGGCCGCCTCGTGGGTCCGGACGGCACGATCTATTACCCCTTCATCGGAAAGGTCAAGGTGGCGGGCCTCACGCTTGACCAGGCGCGCGACATGATCGCCTCGGACCTCGCGCACTGGATCAACAATCCGCAGGTAGGCATCAACATCGTCAACTATGCGAGCCAGCACGTGGTGGTGGAAGGCGCGCTGGTGAAGTCGGGAACGCAGTTCCTGACCTCGGTGCCGCTGACGCTGGGCGAGGCGATCGCCAACGCGGGCATCGACAACCAGAACGCCAACCTTGCCAACGTGGTGCTGACCCGCGACGGGCACAACTATCACCTGAACCTGAGCCGCATGGCCGAGCACGGCGGCGGACCCGCGGGCAAGGTGTACCTCGAAGCCGGCGACCGCATCCTGGTGCCCTACAACGATCGCCAGAAGGTCTACGTGATGGGCGAAGTCGCGCGTCCGGAAGCGCTGCGCTTCAAGACCGCAGACATTTCCCTGACCGAGGCGCTGGGCGACGCGGGCGGCCTCAACGAGACGACGTCCAAGGGCATGATCTACGTCGTGCGCGGCGCCCTCGGCAAGCATGGGCAGGAACTGCAGCGGCCGACGGTCTACGAACTCGACGTGAAGTCGCCTGCCGCGTTTGCGCTGGCCGATTCGTTCATGGTGAAGCCGGGCGACGTGGTGTTCGCGTCGGCGGCCGGCATCACCCGCTGGAACCGCTTCATGAGCCAGTTGCTGCCGCTCACCAGCGCGCTGAGCGCCACCGCATCGAGCCAGTTCTACATCAACAACACGAAGTAGCGGCACGCGCCGGCGATGTTTGGATGGCTGAGACGCCGATCAGTGCCGCGGTTGTGCGTCGGCGACAGCGTGCGCGGCTCCGAGGGCGTCCGCCGGCGCCGGGTGCACACCCGCGTTGATCGTGGTGACCACGGGCGGAGTGGAGGGTGTCAGCAGGCCCGAGCGGACCTCCGGCGCCTGCGTCGCCGACGCCTGCGCGAACGCGATGCGCGACCAATGCCGCCACGCCATCGACACCGCATACGGCGCGCGGCCGTCGCTGATCATTCCCGGCAGCGTGAAGTAGGCGCGGCTCGAGCGGATCGAACCCGGGCTGTTGAAGACGTACCTCGAAAATGCGAGCTGGCCGTGTCCGGCCGGCGTGACCATGTACAGCCGGTTCCGCATGAAGGTGTACCAGTACGCGGGCGC
>JBOHYX010000532.1:0-1695 GCA_050738115.1 Rhodanobacteraceae bacterium | reverse complement strand
CCGACTGGCAACGTGCGCTGCACATCGCCGAGCAGAACCCGCACGTGAAGGGCGCTGCACCCTACGTGGAGCGCGAAGCCTTCCTGAGCGGCAACGCGGCGAACCAGGGCGCGATCGTGCGCGGGGTCCTGCCCGACCAGGAGGACAAGGTCGATTCGATCGGCTCCAAGATGGTCGCCGGCAGCTTGTCGGCATTGACGCCGGGATCGTGGGGCATCGTGCTGGGTCGCGACCTTGCGCTGACGCTGGGCGTCAACGTCGGCGACAAGGTCGTCGTGTACGCGCCGGTGATCAGCGTGACGCCCATCGGGGCGATTCCGCGCCTGCGCCAGTTCACGGTCGTCGGGATTTTCGAAGCCGGAATGCAGGAGTTCGATTCGGGGCTCGCGCTCGTCAACATGCACGACGCCGAAAAGCTCTACCAGATGAGCGGACCGAGCGGGATCCGCCTCAAGCTGGATGACCTGTTCGTGGCGCAGAAGGTCGCGGCAACGCTCAACAACGAACTCGGGCCGGCCTACATCGCCCGCGGCTGGATGCAGCAGCACGTCAATTTCTTCAAGGCGATCGCGATGGAGAAGATCGTGATGTTCGTGATCCTGTCGCTGATCGTCGCGGTGGCGGCGTTCAACCTGGTGTCCTCGCTGGTGATGCTGGTGACCGACAAGCGCTCCGACATCGCGATCCTGCGCACGCTCGGCGCAACACCGCGCACCATCATGGGCGTGTTCATGATCCAGGGCATGCTGATCGGCCTCATGGGCATCGTGATCGGCGTCATCTGCGGCGTGGCGCTTGCAATCAACCTGCCCGGGATCGTGGACGGCATCCAGAACCTCACCGGTTACCAGTTCCTGCCGGAGTCGGTCTACTACATCAACAACGTGCCCAGCCACCTGGAATGGAGCAACGTGGGATGGATCGTCGTGATGGCATTCATCTTTTCGCTGCTGGCGACCATCTATCCGGCGTGGCGGGCGTCGCGGACGCAGCCGGCGGAAGCGTTGCGGTATGAATAGCCGGGACTCGGGACTCGGGACCCGGGACTCGGGAGAGCAAAGCGTGGTGCTGCGTGCCAGCCACATCGCCAAGACGTACAAGGAAGGCAAGCTGCGCACGCCGGTGCTGAGCGACGTCAGTTTCGAGATCGAACGCGGCGAGACGCTCGCGATCGTCGGCGCTTCGGGGTCCGGCAAGAGCACGTTGCTGCACATCGTGGGTGGCCTCGATACGCCGACCGGGGGCTCGGTGGAACTCGAGGGGCGGGAGTTGTCGAAGCTGCCCGATGCCGAGCGCGGGCGCGTGCGCAACCGCTCGCTGGGTTTCGTGTACCAGTTCCACCACCTGCTGCCCGAGTTCAGCGCGCTGGAAAACGTCGCGATGCCGCTGCTGATCCGCGGTACCGCGATTGCCGAGGCGCGTGAACAGTCGCAGGCGTTGCTGGAGCGGGTCGGCCTGGGTCCCCGCCTCGAACACAAGCCCGGCGAGCTGTCGGGAGGCGAGCGCCAGCGCTGCGCGATGGCGCGCGCGCTGGTGACGCGTCCCGCCTGCGTGCTCGCCGACGAGCCCACCGGCAACCTCGACGAGCAAAACGCGGCATCGCTGTACGCGCTGATGCTGGAACTGAACCGGGAAATCGGCACCGGCATCGTGCTGGTCACGCATGACCGCGCCCTCGCGCGGCGGATGGACCGG
>JBOHYX010000531.1:0-1700 GCA_050738115.1 Rhodanobacteraceae bacterium | reverse complement strand
AGGCTACCCCCCCCCAGTACAAAGAGCGTTTGTCCGCCAAGAACGCAAAGGTCGCAAAGATTAACAGCTAAAATCCAAGTGTTTTCTTCGCGATCTTCGCGTCCTTCGCGGACAAGCTTTTTCTTTCGCGATCTTCGCGGACAATGGATTTGGCGCCATGACGACGGCGCTGGAACGGGAGCGAATCGACCTGGCTACGTGCGCGCCGCTGGGAAGCCCGCGCGCGCGGCTTCCAGTGTCGCGGCGATCACGGCATCGCCGTGCGAATCGGACATGAAGCCGGCTTCGAATGTACTCGGCGCGAAATACACGCCACGCTCCAGCATCGCGTGGAAGAACCGCCCGAACGCCTGCTTGTCGCAGGCCTTCGCGCCTGCGAACGAGGTCACCGGACCCGCGCTGAAGAACAATCCGAACATCCCGCCCACGCGGTTGGCCGAAAATGCCACGCCGGCTTCATGGGCGACTGCGACGAGACCGTCTGTTAGTGACTGCGTCCGAAGTGCGAGCCGCTCGTCGAAGCCAGGTTCACGCACCAGGTCCAGCATTGCGAGGCCCGCGGCCATCGCCACGGGATTGCCGGAGAGCGTGCCGGCCTGATAGATCGGCCCCACGGGCGAAACCTGTTGCATCAGGTCGCGTCGCCCCCCGTACGCACCGACCGGCATGCCGCCGCCGATCACCTTGCCGAGCGTGGTGAGGTCGGGCGTGATGGCGTACAGCGATTGCGCGCCGCCCGCGGCGACGCGAAAGCCCGTCATCACCTCGTCGAAGATCAACAGGGCGCCATCGCGCGTGCACAGCTCGCGCAACGTCTGCAGGAAACCCGGCCGCGGCGGCACGCAATTCATGTTGCCGGCGACCGGTTCCACGATGACGCAGGCAATCGTCTTGCCGGCATCGTCGAACAGTTGACGCGCGGCGTCGATATCGTTGTACGGCAGGGTGATGGTGAGGTCGGCCAGCGCCTTCGGCACGCCCGGTGAATCGGGAACGCCGAGCGTCATCGCCCCCGATCCGGCCTTGACCAGGAACGAATCGCCGTGGCCGTGGTAACAGCCCTCGAACTTGAGGAAGCGGTCGCGGCCGGTCGCGCCACGCGCGAGGCGCAACGCCGACATCGTGGCCTCGGTGCCCGAATTGACGAAGCGCACCATTTCGATCGAGGGCATCAGCGCGTGGATGGCGTCGGCAAGCTCGGCTTCCGCCGCGCACGGCGTGCCGAAGGACAATCCGTCGCGCACCGCGCGCTCGACAGCCTCGCGCACGCGCGGGTGATTGTGGCCCGCGATCATCGGCCCCCACGACCCGACGTAGTCGATGTAGCGTTTGCCCTCGACGTCCCACAGGTACGGCCCGTCGGCACGTGCGGCGATGAACGGCTCGCCGCCGACGGACCTGAACGCGCGCACCGGCGAATCGACGCCGCCGGGCAGGACGTTCAGGGCGTGCTGGAAAAGTTCGTGGTTGCTGGGCATGTCCTGTTGCTTGATTCGAACAGTGCAGCGAAGCGTCGTGCGGCCGCGCGCACGTCGGGTGCGCCGAACACCGCCGAGACGACCGCGAGGAAATCCGCGCCTGCCGCGATCAGCGATCCGCCATTGTCGGGCGTGATGCCACCGATCACCACGATCGGGCGGCCGAGCGTGCGCGCTTCGCCGAGGATGCTGGCCGGTGCACCGCGCGCCGAGGGCTTGGTC
>JBOHYX010000530.1:0-1716 GCA_050738115.1 Rhodanobacteraceae bacterium | reverse complement strand
ACCGAAACCACCGGCGACCTTTCGCTCCGCACGGATCCCGCGATCCACGCCCTGTTCGCCGCATTCGACGCGCCGATCCACGATTACATGGCGCGCATCGGTCAAGGCAACGATCCGCTGCGACGCAGGAACAGGGATTCGTATCGTTTCAACGGAAGCTGGTCGGTGCGACTGCGTGCCAGCGGTTTCCACCACAACCACGTGCATCCGCGCGGGTGGATTTCCTCGTCGTGCTACATCGACCTTCCGAAGGCCATGGACAACGCCGGCAGCCGCGCCGGCGTGCTGGCCTTCGGCGAGCCCGGGATCCTCACCACGCCTGCGCTGCCGAGCGAGTACGACGCGCGTCCCGAGGTCGGCATGCTGGTGCTGTTTCCCTCGTATTTCTGGCACGGCACGGTGCCGTTTGCGGGCGACGACACCCGCCTCACGGTGGCGTTCGACGCGGTGCCCGACCGCGTACGCCGCTGATCCGCGCCGCGTCAGGTTGGCGGCGCCGCCCCCGGAATCGCATTGAAGGCAATCACGATGCGGGGCGCGTCGCCCTGGTGCGGCTCGACGTAATGTTCCATCCAGCACGGAAACAGCACCAGCAGACCGGCTTCGGGCGTCAACTGGATGTCGCTGCAGCCGTTCGGCACCGCACCCTTGACGTAACCATGGACCACGCCCGGCCGCGGGTCGCGGAACACGAAGCGGCCAGAGCCCGGTGGGACCTGCAAGTAGAACGACCCCGACAGCAGGCAACCCTCGTGCACGTGCAGGAAGTTGAAGCCGCCGCGATCGTGCAGGTTGACCCAGGACTGCAATTGGAAAGGAATCGCGGCAGCGCCCATTTCGCGCAGCGCGCTGACGCAACCCGCCCGCACGGCTTCGCGCAACGGCGCGAACGCCGGCTGATCGAGCACCTCCATGTCGGTGCTGTTCCAGCCACCGCGATTGGTGCGTCCGGCGGGGGTCGGGCTGGCGGCGCGCATGCGTGAAACCAACGCCACCCAATTGCCCAGATGGCCACGCAAGGATTCGAGGCGCGCCTGCCAGATCCGTGTCGGGAACAAGTCGTAGGACTGCAGCGCGGGCAGGGCGGCGGTGACTGACGACGCTTGCATGGCGATCACCATTCACGGGCGATGGCGGCAAGGATAATGCCTGGTTCAAGGCGGCTGCCGGTGCGGATAGTGGCGGCTTCCCGGCAGCCACGGCGTTGCGGGGCTTGTCTGGCGCGAGCCGCCGGTCGGCGGCAGGCGGCACGCTCGTCAAGTTTTCGCTGCAGTACAACATTGCGAATCATCACCAACAACGACGCAAAATACTGTTTCTCATGTAGTAATGTAAACGAATGCTGAACAGTCGTCAATTTATGTTGCACTGCACAATGGATCGCGCTAGCATGGCCGTCAGTTCCGTCAACCCTCCATCCCGAGGAGCCAACCATGTACAGCCAGTTCCAGAAGCAGTCCCTCGATTTCGGCAAGCAATTCGCCGAACAGGCCTACAAGGCGCAGATCGCCGCGCTGAAGGGCATCTCCGACGTCCAGAACCTCCAGCTCAAGGCGCTGGAGTCGCAGGCGAAGTCCAACTTCGCGTTTGTCTCCGACGCGCTGGAAGTGCGCGAAGTCCAGGACGTCACGGCGCTGTGGCCAAAGGGCCTCGATTTCGCGCGTGACAGCGTCGAGTCTGCCTACGCGACCAGCCAGGAAATCCTGGGCATCGCGC
>JBOHYX010000529.1:0-1716 GCA_050738115.1 Rhodanobacteraceae bacterium | reverse complement strand
GGCGCGGATGGCGCCGGTGCCGAGGCGGGCGCCGCGGCCGCGGAAGTCGGCGCGGGCGTCAGCTCGGTGCGGGTCGCCGCGATGGACAGCGCCGAGTGTGCACTCGGTGGTCCGCGCTTCGCCCGGTTCTCCAGATTGAGCGTATGGACGTGGTCCGGATCATTGATGGTCGCCACCGTGTCGGAGCCCGCGCTGGCCCCGTCGGGACCGACCTTCAGGACGCGCGTCTGCATCTCGCCGCTTGGCTCGGGCGGCATCCTGATGCTGGCCGACTGCGAACCCGTTTCCGGGTGGTTGGGCAGCAGCATCGGTACGAAAATCACCGCGAGCGCGATCAGCACCACCGCGCCCAGCAAACGTTTTTTCAAGCCTGAATCCATGAACACCACACCGTGCATCGAATCAGTACAAGCGTTGAGCGGCGCGCCGCAGGCGCGTCCGCTCGAACGCGGAATGTGCGAGCGACGGAATTATACGCGGTGAATTTCGCGCAATACCGGCCCCACGACATGGAAGCTCCCGAACGCGAGGATGCGGTCGTCGGGCGTGGCTTCCGCACGCGCCGCCGCCAGCGCGGCGGGAATGCCCGGGTATTCCTGGCAGCGCGCACCCGGCAGCGCCGATCGCACGCGGGCCGCGAGCCGGTCGATGGTCTCGCCACGCGGCGATTCGTCGGTGAGGCCGCCGAGGTACCACCGGCCGACGCGCGCACCCAGCGCGGCCGCCACGCCTTCGATGTCCTTGTCTTGAAGCGCGCCGAATACCGCGCGGAGCACACCGGCGACGCGATGCCGGTCGAGCCAGTGCGCGAGCTCCCGCGCGGCCTGCGGGTTGTGTCCGACGTCGGTGACGATATCGGGGTGGTCACCGAGATGTTGCAGGCGACCGGCGAGGAACGGCGCGCCTACGCTGCCATATCCCGTCTTCGCGAGCGCGTCGGCGGACCAGCGCACGCGAGCGCCCAGCGCGTTCAGGGCAGCGACCGCCGCGGCCGCGTTGTGGTACTGGAACGCGCCCTCGAGCGCGAGTTCCCCGCGCAGCATGATCCCGCTGTCGGCACCCTCCGGCGGCGCCACGTAGCGCGCCTGCGCGGGATCGCGGTGCCACCAGGTCAGCCTGTCGAGCTCGGGTGACCAGCCAAAATCACGGCCCAGCATTTCCACTCGCGCGCCGGTCTCGCGGGCGTGCTCGAGCAGTGACTCGGGCGGCCGGGTTTCGCCAATGATCGCCGGGCGCCCCGCACGGAAGATGCCCGCCTTCTCGCGCCCGATCGACTCGCGATCGGGGCCGAGGTATTCCATGTGGTCGAGGTCGACGGTCACCACCACCGCGCAATCGGCGTCGACGATGTTCACGGCGTCCAGCCGTCCGCCAAGGCCCACTTCGAGCAGCGCAATCCCGAGCCCCGCGCGCGCGAAAATATCGAACGCGGCCAGCGTGCCGAATTCGAAATACGTGAGCGAGGTGGTCCCGCGCGCGGCCTCGACCCGCTCGAACGCGGCGACCAGCGTCGCGTCATGCACCTCGGCGCCATCGATCCGCACGCGCTCGTTGTAGCGCAGGATGTGCGGCGATGTGTAGGCGCCGACACGCATCCCTCCCGCGCGCAGCATGGCCTCGAGGAATGCCACCGTGGAGCCCTTGCCATTGGTGCCGCCAACGGTGATCACGACGGGCGCGGGACGCGGCGCACCCATGCGCTGCCACACCTCACGG
>JBOHYX010000528.1:0-1721 GCA_050738115.1 Rhodanobacteraceae bacterium | reverse complement strand
GTGCAGGCCTTGGTGCGCCACCTCAACCGCGCCTATCGCGAACTGCCGGCGCTGCACCAGCGCGACTGCGACGCCACCGGATTCCAGTGGGTCGAAATGAACGACGAGGAACAGAGCACGCTGGCATTCCTGCGCTACGACGGCGAGCACAGGCGGCCGGTGCTGGTGGCCTGCAACTTCACGCCGGTGCCGCGCACGGGTTATCGCGTGGGCGTGCCGCTGCCGGGTTTCTGGCGTGAACGGATCAACACGGACGCCGCCGTGTACGGCGGCAGCAACATGGGCAACGCAGGCGGCGTCCAGGCCGAGAACACGCCCTCGCACGGGCAGCCGTGCGCGCTGAGGCTGACGTTGCCGCCGCTGGCGACGTTGATCCTGGAGGTCGCGTGATGATGGCGTGCTCGGCCATCACCGCGACGTGCGCTGACGAGTGCTTCCTCTCCCCCGATGGCTTCACGGCCGCTGGGGGGAGAGGGTTCAAATGACCGCGCCAACAACTCCTGGACATGCCGAACCATAAGCGCCCCCGCATTCTTCCCGGTTTGCCGTGGCCACTCGGCGCGACGTGGGACGGGCGCGGCGTCAACTTCGCGCTGTTTTCCGCACATGCCGAGAAGGTCGAGGTGTGCCTGTTCGACCGCGCCGATGGCCGCGAGCGCGAGCGCATCGCGCTGCCCGAATACGACGAGCAGGTCTGGCACGGTTACCTCGCCGACGCCCGGCCTGGCACGCTGTACGGATACCGCGTGTACGGTCCATACGATCCCGAACACGGCCACCGCTTCAATCCGCACAAGCTGCTGCTGGATCCGTACGCGCGGGCGATCCGCGGCCGGCTGCGTTGGAGCGACGCGCACTTCGGCTATCGGGTTGGATCGGGCCGCGAGGACCTGTCCTTCGACCGCCGCGACAATGCACGCGCGATGCCGAAATGCGAGGTGATCGACCCGGCCTTCAGTTGGGGCACCGATCACCCGCCCGCGCACGCGTGGAGCGAAACGGTCATCTACGAAGCACACCTGCGCGGCTTCACGATGCGCCATCCGGACGTGCGCCAGGAGCTTCGCGGCACCGCGGAAGGCTTTGCGAGCGCGCCCGTGATCGACTACCTGAAGGGCCTCGGCATCACCGCGATCGAACTGCTGCCGGTGCAGGCCCACGTCGACGATCGCCACCTGGTCGAAAAAGGCCTCGTCAACTACTGGGGCTACAGCCCGATCGGCTTTTTCGCGCCGGAGCCGCGCTACCTCGCGAGTGGCCGGCTCCACGAGTTCAAGCTCATGGTCGCGCGGCTGCACGACGCCGGCCTCGAGGTGATCCTGGACGTCGTGTACAACCATACGGCCGAAGGCAACCAGCAAGGGCCGACCCTGTGTTTCCGCGGGATCGACAACGCGAGCTATTACCGCCTGCAGCCCGACGCGCCGCGCTACTACCTGGACGACACCGGAACCGGCAACAGCCTCGACCTCACCCATCCGCGCGTGCTGCAGATGGTGACCGATTCCCTGCGCTACTGGGCAGGGGTGATGCACGTCGACGGGTTCAGGTTCGATCTTGCAAGCACGCTCGGACGACGGCCGCAGGGCTTCGACCCGCATTGCAGCTTCTTCGACACCCTGCGCCAGGATCCGCTGCTGGCGCGCACCAAGCTGATCGCGGAACCGTGGGATCTCGGCCTCGGCGGCTACCAGCTCGGCCGTTTCGGCGCCGGCTGGTCG
>JBOHYX010000527.1:0-1738 GCA_050738115.1 Rhodanobacteraceae bacterium | reverse complement strand
ACGATGCCGGCAAGCACGACGACCGGAACCGGGTTGAAGCGGAGCGCGAAGCCCGCGACGACCACCAGCACGCCGAGCAACGGCAGATAGTGGAGCAGCGCGGTCATCCGGATGCGGCGCTCCGCGTCACGCCGGGCGGCCCGCTGCCTCGACCGTGACACCCGCGCGCGTCAAGCCCCGTTGCAGGCGCTGCGCGAATACCGCGGCGTCCGGGCGGTCGCCGTGCACGCACAGGGTGTCGGCCGTGACGCGCACCGTTGCGCCGTCCACGCCAACGGCTTCGCCGCGGGTCGCGATCGCAACGGCCCGGGCGACGGCAGCGTCGACATCGTCGATGACCGCGCCGGCTTCCGTGCGTGGCACCAGCGAACCGTCGGCGCGGTACCCGCGATCGCAGAAGCCTTCGCTTTGCACCGCGAGGCCGAGGGCGCGGCCCACGTCCACCAGCGCGCCCCCGGCCAGCCCGACCAGGATCAGCGTGGGGCTGAAGTCGCGTACCGCGGTCGCGATGGCATCGGCCAACACGCGGTCGCGCGCCGCCATGTTGTACAGCGCTCCGTGCGGCTTGACGTGGTGAAGGTGCGTGCCGGCCGCACGCACCAGGGCGTGCAACGCACCGATCTGGTACAGCGTCTGTGCGTAGACCTCGTTGGGCGAAACCTTCATCTCGCGGCGCCCGAATCCCTGCAGGTCCGGCAGCGAAGTATGGGCGCCGATCGCAACGCCATGCTCCGCACAGAGCATGGCGGTGGCGCGCATGATCGATGGATCGCCGGCGTGGAAGCCGCAGGCGAGGTTGGCCGAGCTGATCCACGGCATCACGCCGGCGTCGTCGCCCATCCGCCAGGCGCCGAAAGACTCACCAAGATCCGCGTTGAGGTCGATGGTTTTCATGGGGGCGGGGAGACAGGGAGACGGGGAGACGGGAGTGGATCGAAACGCGAAGTTGCTTGCCTGCATCATGGTCATTCCGGGGCCGCCGCAGCTCCACCGCGGCGGAACCCGACTGCGTTGGCAGGATTGCCAACGCGAACGCCGCAGGCGGCCCGAAGGGCGAGCGCCATGGATGGCGAGTCAATCCATTTTTGTCCGCCCGCGAATCAGAAGCTCGAGTTTGCGAAGTGCGTTTTCGCGTGTGCGGAGCGCCGCCAGCGCCTCGTCGAGGCTGCACGGCACGAAGCGTACTGCATCGCCCGGTCGGCGTTGCGCCAGCCGCGGGACGTCTATAGCGGCGATCTGGCCGATCCGCGGATAGCCGCCGCTGACCGGGCAGTCAGGACCGAATGCGATCGGCTGCCCCGATGGCGGAAGCTGCACCAAGCCCGGCACGCAGCCTTCGCTCACCATCTCGACCGGTACTGCCCATTCCAGCTTGGGGCCGCCAAGGCGCACGCCCACGCGATTGGAGTTGTTGTGCACCGTAAAGGTTTCTGAAAACATACAGTTGCGAGCTTGTCCTGTCAGCAGATCGAGGTGCCGTCCCGGCAACAGGCGCAGGGGTTTGCCTGGATCCGCCGAAAACCACGGGCGTGGATCGATCTGCCAGTGACCGCGTCGTGATCTCGACGCGGGTAGGGAACTTCTGTCGTCTGCCACCGGCAGGGAATCGCCCGCCTGCAACGGCCGCCCGCCGAGCGGACCCAGTCGCGCGTTGACGTCCGTGCTGCGGCTGCCGAGCACCGGCGCGACATCAAAGCCGCCGTGCACCGCGAGGTAGCCGCGGCAACCGGACCGTAGT
>JBOHYX010000526.1:0-1741 GCA_050738115.1 Rhodanobacteraceae bacterium | reverse complement strand
GGTACGGTCACGGCGAGCAGCCAGTGCGCGTCAGGCGAAAGCGAAGTCGTCACCACGCGCACATCGCCGCCGAGGTAGAAAGGTGCCGGCGCGCGGGCCGGATTGGCGGCGTCGAGCTTGTCCTCGCGTTCGCGCACGGCGTCCTTGTCGGCCCTGGTCTCGCGCAGGGTCGAGAACAGGCTGAGCTGCAGGCGCTGCATCTGGTCGGGTTTGGCGTCGTCGGGATCGTTTTCGGTCTTCAGCGTCGCCGCCGGCGACACGAGCCCGCTCATGGCGTTCCAGACGTACCACGTGTTGCCCTCGTTCCAGGAAACCAGTCGGCCATCGGCGGAAATCTGCAACCCGAATTTGCGCGCGTCGTTGCGCGTGAGCTGCCGCGTGGTGCCGCTCGCGGCGTCGCGGACGTACACGTCGCCGTGCAGCAGGTACGCGGCGCGGTCGCGTGCGCGGTCGAACACCGCCGGGCCGCTCGCCGTCGTGAGTTCGGCATCGCTCAGTTTTACCGGCGCGCCACCCGCCGCGGCGACGCGGTAGAGGTCGCGTATCGACGAGCCCTTGCGCTTCAGCTTGTAATAGATGTCGCGGCCATCGACGCTCCAGTACGCGTCCTCGACCGGCGGCCCGATCCAGTCCGGATTGGCCATGATCTGCTCGAGGCTGATCTTTCCGGCCGGCGCTTGCGCCGTGGCCGAAGGTGCAGTCTGCGGCGCGGCGGCGAAGGCGCCCGCGCTGACCCAGAGGCCGACCAGCGCGGCCACGACAATGCGATTCATTTGAGACTCCCCACCCCAAAGGGGCAGGAGCATACCCAATCGCGACCCTCGCACAACCGCCAGAAGTCTTGGGTCGCGTGCGCATCGCGCCGGCGCTACCCTGCACGCACCTTTTGCCGCGTCGGGAGTCCGCCATGCACCGTCTCCGCCTCTTCGCCGGCCTCGGCCTCGGCCTCGTGGCCGGCGCGGCACTGGCGCAGACCCCGCCCGCGCCGCACCCTCGCGCCGCGGGCGGCTACGCGTTGATCGACACGCAACAAGAGGTACCCACGATGCCACCTCCCACCCGCAAGGACGACGTCACCGAAACCTTCTTCGGCACCGAGGTACACGATCCGTATCGCTGGCTGGAGGACGCCGACGCGCCGGCCGTCAAGCAGTGGATCGCGGCCCAGAACGCGTACACCGAAAAAGTGATGGACGGCTTTCCCGACGCGAAGGCCATCGCCAAACGTGTCGGCGAGCTGTCGCTGACCTCGACGCAGCAGTTCAGCCCGGTGATCGTCGGCGGCACGCTCTTCTATTTGCGCCAGACGCCGCCGCAGCCGCAGGCCGTCCTGGTCGCGCAGGCGTGGCCGGGCGGCAAGGCCAAGGTGCTGATCGATCCGAACGGGATGCCCGGCCACCCGGCCATCACCGACTTCTGGCCCGCGCCGGATGGGAAATACGTGGCCTACGGCACCGCCGAGGGCGGCAACGAGGAGACCACCATCCGTTTCGTCGAGGTCGCGACCGGCAGGATTCTTCCGGACGCGCTGCCGCACGCCGGCGGTGGCACCACGCCGCAGGCGCTGGTGTGGGATCCGAACGACCGCGGCGTGACTTACGCACGATTGCCGCTGCCCGGTACGGTTCCCGACGCCGACCTGCAATTCCACGTCGCGCTGTATCACCACACGCTCGGCACCCAGGCCAGCGCCGACACCCTGGAATTCGGCAAGGGCCTGTCGCGCGTCGCCGAATACACC
>JBOHYX010000525.1:0-1743 GCA_050738115.1 Rhodanobacteraceae bacterium | reverse complement strand
AACACCATCGAGATCACGCTGCCACCGCTGGTGGATCGCCCCGACGACATCCTGCCGCTGGCAGAGCATTTTCTCGGCAGCGACGCGGGCCTGTCCGCGGACGCGCGCGACGCGCTGCTGGAATACACATGGCCGGGCAACGCGCGCGAGCTCAAGAACACGATCGAACGCGCGAAGCTGCTGTGCGGCCACGACACCGTGACCGCGGGCTCGCTGGGGCTGCCGGATGTTGCGATCGCGGTCCTGCGCGGCATGGACGATCCGCCGCGCGCCGAGGTGGAACGGGCGCTGCGCCGGGCCAACGGCGTCATCAGCCAGGCCGCGCGCACGCTTGGATTGTCGCGGCAGGCACTGTACCGGCGCATGCAGCGGTACGGCATTCCGACGGAGGGGTAACTCCACGTCGAAGATCAATTTGGATTCCGGGTTGCGCCCACATGAAGCCGTGGGTGCCCCCGGAATGACGAAGTGTTGTTGTGTTCCCCCAGCCCCCAGCCCCCAGCCCCCAGGCCCGAGTCCCGCACCCCCCATGCACTTCTCCTCACTCGAAGCCAAACTCGCGCTGCTGCTGTTCGCTGCGGTCGTGGCCGCGGCGGCGCTGGCCGCGTGGCTGGCGGCGTGGCTGCGCAGTCCGTGGCTGGGCGGTGCCATTGCCGTGGCGGCGTGCCTGGTGCCGCTCGCGTGGGTCGCGCATGCGTCGATGCAGCCGGTGCGGCGCCTGCTGCGCGCGCTGTCGGGCAGCGTTGCGAGTTACCGGGACGGGGATTTCAGCATTTCGCTGCACAACCGGCGGCACGACGAACTGGGCGCGCTGATCGATGCGCACAACGAACTGGGCCACGCGTTGCGCGAGCAGCGCCAGAACCTCGTGCAACGCGAACTGCTGCTGGACACGGTGGTGCAGCATTCGCCGACCGCGCTGGTGCTGACCGATGCCGGCGACCGCATCGCCTACGCCAATCTTGCCGCGCGGCACCTGTTCAACGACGGCAAAAGTCCGGTGGGGCTGCGTTTCGAGGACCTGCTGGCCGCGTGTCCCGATTCGATGCGGCGGGCGCTCTCGGCCAGCGAAGACAGCCTGTTCGGCGTCGAGATGGACAACGAGGAGGAATACTTCCATCTTTCGCGGCGCGACTTCCGCCTGCAGGGCCGCGCGCACCAGTTATACCTGGTGCAGCGCATGACGCGCGAACTCTCGCGCCAGGAAGTCGCGGTGTGGAAACGCGTGATCCGCGTGATCAGCCACGAGCTGAACAATTCGCTGGCGCCGATCTCCTCGCTGGCGCATTCCGGCGCGGAGCTCGCGCGGCGCGGCGACCTGGGGCGGCTGCCGATCGTGTTCGAGGGCATCGGCGAGCGCGTCCGCCACCTGCACGCCTTCACCGCGGGCTACGCGAATTTTGCCAAGCTGCCGCAACCCAATCCGGTTCCGGTCGCGTGGCGGACATTCCTCGACGCTTTGAAGCTGCAGTGCGAGTTTCGCCTGATGGGCGAATTGCCCTCGGAGCCCGCGCAGTTCGACACGGCGCAGATCGAGCAGGTGCTGATCAACCTGGTCAAGAACGCACACGAATCCGGCAGCGAGGACGCCGAGGTGACGCTCGCGATCGTGCATGGCGAGCGCGACTGGCGCATTGAAGTGGCCGATCGCGGCCCCGGGATGTCCGAGGTGGTGCTGGCGCAGGCGCTGCTGCCGTTCTATTCGACCAAGCGCTCGGGGACGGGGCTCGGTCTTGCGCTGGC
>JBOHYX010000524.1:0-1744 GCA_050738115.1 Rhodanobacteraceae bacterium | reverse complement strand
GCCACGCCGTTGACCTCGAGATCACCCGAACCCAACGTCGCGTCCAACGCGGCGAGGCTGCTTGCGTGCGTGTCTCCCGAACCCTGCTTGAGCTTGACGGCAAGTGACGGCGGCACGCGAACGTCGAGCTTGAGGTAGGCGTACGAGCTCCGGAACAGCGACATGAGCGTGCCGTGATTGCCGTCGTGCGCGACCACGCTCGCGGTGTCGCCGTGGCGTCCGGTTTCAATCCTGATGTCCTGCAGCCATTTTTCATCCGACGCGCACGCGGTGCCGTGCACCGTGATTTTCGACAGGCCCGGCTGCCCCTGGATCACCAGATCATCGGGACCGATCCCGACCGACAGCAGCTTCAGGCCGGCGGCGTCGATCGTGGCATCCCGCGGCGCGCTGTAACGGCACTGCTCGGCCGCCATCGCACCGAACGACATCGCCAGCAGCGACACCCCGGCATACAACAGGATTGGTTTGCGCATTGCGGCTCTCTCCGGTTTCGCCGTGCTCGTGGCGGATGGATCGAGGATAACCAATGTCGGCGCGCCGCCTCATGTGCCCAAAGTCCGCATGACTTGCGACCTACCCACCACACGTTTCTCCGTCCAGTGACAAACGAGCGAAGCGCGCCGGTCACTCTCAAACCTCGTCATTCCGGGGCTGCCCGCGCTGTTTGCGGGCAGAACCCGGAATCCAGCTCTCCCGCCATTCGAAGCGAACGGTGGATTCCGGGTTCCATCGCCGATGAAGCTGGCGATGGCCCCGGAATGACGAGATTTGCAGGTCAGCGACCTCACCGGCGAAATCGCGATCGAGCGCCATCGGGAGGCCAGGGAACTCCGCGACCCAACGTCGAGGCTTGATCAAGCGTCGCGCTCTTCGGACTTCGCCCGGTCCCACAGCGCGTCCTGCTGCGCCAGCGGCTTGCCCGCGAGGCTTTCCCCGGCTCCCGACGCCAGCGCCTCCATGCGCCGGAAACGCCGTTCGAACTTGGCGTTGGCGTGGCGCAGCGCGGCCGAGAAATCCACCCCCGCATGGCGCGCAAGATTGACGAGCACGAACGCGACATCACCGATCTCGTCCAGCAGTCGGTCCCGCCCGGCACCGGCCGCGAATTCCGCGCGTACCTCGGCGACTTCTTCCTCAAGTTTTTCCAGCACCGGCTCCGGTCCCGGCCAGTCGAAGCCGACCGTGGCAGCCTGTTCGCACAGCTTCAGGGCGCGTTTCCACTCCGGCAGGCCGCGCGCGACGCCGGCCAGGGCACTCGCATCGCGTTCGCCCTTCGCCGCGCGTTCGGCGCGCTTGATCGCATCCCACGCGCGCGACTGTTCGGCGCGGTCGGCGTACTGGGCATCGCCGAACACGTGCGGGTGTCGGCGCACCAACTTGGCGCCGATCGCGTCCGTGACGTCGGCGAAGTCGAACAGCCCCGCCTCCTCGGCCATGCGCGCGTGGAACACCACCTGCAGCAGCAGGTCGCCGAGTTCGTCCTTCAGCGCCGCGGGATCCTTGCGGTCGATCGCATCGACCACCTCGTAGGCTTCCTCGATCGTGTACGGCGCGATCGTGTCGAACGTCTGCACGACGTCCCACGGACAGCCGCGCGCCGGATCGCGCAGCCGCGCCATGATCGCGAGCAGCTCGTCGACCTTGTCGCGCGGACCCCCGGTCACGACCGCAACCCGAGTCCCGCCAGCCAATCCACCGAGCGATCGCCGAGTGCGAGGAATTCCGGATTCAGCAGTGAATC
>JBOHYX010000523.1:0-1746 GCA_050738115.1 Rhodanobacteraceae bacterium | reverse complement strand
CAGGCGCTATGGCCCGATCGCGAATCTCGTCGTGTTTTTCGCGGTGCTGGCGTTGTATGTCGCCTTCACCAACCATCTGGAACGCCAGCAACGCGTGCAGCGCGAAACGTCGACGGCGCTTGCGCCGGTTCCTGCGGTCGATTTTTCGATCACTCCACTGCGCAGCCACGAGAGCACGCTGTCGGTCCACCGCGCGTCCGCAAGCCGTGGCCGGCGCGGGGCCGACCGGCGGGATGGACTGTAGGCCGGCTCAGGCGGGTGCGGCGTGCAGCCGCGGCGGACCGGCGAGCAGTTCGCGGTACACCGCCAGCGTGCGGCGGATGACGATGCGCTCGTCGAACACGGCGAGCGCCTTGGCGCGCGCGGCTTCGCCCAGCCGCCGGGCGAGTTCAGGGGAATCCAGCAGGCGGCCGACCGCACCGGCGAGGGCGTCGGCGTTGCGCGGCGGGATCAGCAGACCATCCTTGCCGTCGGTCACCACCTCGCGGCAGCCCGGCATGTCGGTCGTGACCAGCGGCAGCCCGCAGGCGGCGCCCTCGGTGAGCGCCGTCGGGATGCCTTCGCGGTAGTAGCTCGGCAGCACCACGACGTCGACCGACGCATACAGCGCGCGCATGTCGCCGACGTGTCCCAGCCACTCGAGCAGCCCCTCTTCCACCCATTCGCGCAGCCGGGCTTCGGGTACCGCGTCCGGATTGCCGGGGTCCGGCGTTCCGGCGAGCAGGAAGCGGACGCGACGGCCCTGCGCGCGCAGCGAGCGGGCGGCCTGTGCGTACTCGCCAATGCCCTTTTCCCACAGCAGCCGCGCCGCCAGCAGCACGCAGGGGCACCGGTCGCGTGGATCGGCGCGCGCGCTGCGAGGCGTGTAACGCGTGCAGTCCACGCCCGCGCCGGGGATCAGGTCCAGGCAGCCGGGCTCGATCAGCCCGAAGTTGGCGAACGCGGCTTCGTCGTCGCGATTCTGCAGGATCAGCCGCGCGTTGCGGCCGTGCAAGGCTGCGTGCAGCAGCGTGCGCACCACCGGACGCAGCACACGCGCCTCGGCATCGCGGCTCGCGAACACGTAGCCCAGGCCATCGACCGCATTGATGCGCGACGGCACGTGGACGAGGCGCGCGGCCAGCGATCCATACACCGCGCACTTGATGGTGAAGTTGTGCAGCAGGGCTGGCCGTTCACGGCGCAGCAGTGCAGCCACGCGCCACAGCAGCGCGCTTCCACGCAGCGGATTCACGCTGCGCCGGTGCATCGGCATCGGTTGCCAGCGCAAGCCAAGCGCACGCAGGCGCGGAGCGTAGTCGCCGGGCGGCGACACCAGCAGCACGTCGTAACCCGCGCGCTGCAGTGCCAGGGCCAGCGAACGTCGGAAATTGAAGAGGTACCAATCGGTATTGGCGAACAGGATGATTTTCTGCATGGAAGTCAAGCTGGCGAGTCCTTGCCGGTGACCCCGCCGCGTCGGAACCGGCGCTGCGCGCGTTCGGTGCTCGGGCGGAGGTCGGATCAATTTACAGCTCGCACCTGTACAAGCCCGGTGCGAAGGGATGAATCACTGATTCCGGTCGTGGTGGCCCTTGGGCAGGCGCAGGACAGATTTGTCGAGCCGTGAACCGGATCAGCAGAATCGGGTTTTACCGGGAATGCGGCACCGCGGGTGGCCCGGCGGCGCAGGCAGCGCGGACCGCGTGGATCGCATTCAGGAACTTCGGGAAACTCGTGGCGACCGGCCCCGGTACGGGGCCGAGT
>JBOHYX010000522.1:0-1749 GCA_050738115.1 Rhodanobacteraceae bacterium | reverse complement strand
CCGCACAGTCGTTCTGACCGTCGCACTGGCGGTATTTTCGCTCGGCGCGCATGCCGCGGCGCCGCTGGCGAACCTGAAGGTGCCGCCCGGATTCCACGTCTCGATCTACAGCGACCAGGTGCCCAACGCCCGCGAAATGGCTCTGGGTGCCAAGGACACGGTGTTCGTGGGTTCGATGCGCGAGGGCAAGGTCTATGCGTTGACCGGCATGGACGCGAACGGCCATGCACAGCACGTCTACGTGATTGCGAAGGATCTCCAGATGCCGGTCGGGGTCGCTTTCCACGACGGCGCGCTGTACGTATCGGCGGTCAGCCGAATCCTGAAATACCCCGATATCGAGGCGCACCTCGCCGACCCGCCCAAGCCGGTGGTCGTGACCGACAAGCTGCCCGGCAAGACCCATCACGGCTGGCGTTTCATCGCGTTCGGTCCGGACGGCAAGCTGTACGTGCCGATCGGTGCGCCCTGCAATATCTGCGATCCGGGCAAGGATTTTGCGAAGATCATCCGCATGAATCCTGACGGCAGCGACAGGCAGACGGTCGCGACCGGCATCCGCAACACTGTCGGCTTCGACTGGCAGCCGGGCACGCACACGTTGTGGTTCACCAACAACGGCCGCGACATGATGGGCGACAACGTCCCCGACGACACCCTGAATCGCGTGGACAAGATGGGCGAGAACTTCGGCTATCCGTATTGCCACGCCGGCAACGTGCTCGACCCCGAATTCGGCAAGGGCCGTTCATGTGACGAGTTCGCGCAGCCGGCGCTGCGGCTCGGCGCGCACGTGGCCTCGCTCGGGATGCGCTTCTACGTGGGCCGGATGTTTCCGAAGTCGTACCAGGACACGATTTTCATCGCCGAACACGGTTCCTGGAACCGCTCCAGCAAGGCTGGTTACCGGGTGGTCGTGGCGCACGTCGGCAAGGACGGCAAGGTCACCGGCTCGCAGCCGTTCCTGACCGGCTTCCTCGACGGCCAGAAAACCTTGGGCCGGCCCGCCGACGTGCAGCCGCTGCGCGATGGCAGCCTGCTGGTGTCCGATGACGACAACGGCGTGATCTACCGGATTGGCCATGAACCCCCGTCGAAGTAGCCCGCCGCGCACGCCGTGGCACGGCTTGCAAAGCCGGCGCACGGCCCCCAGCCTTCAAGTCTCCGCACAGGAAAATCGTGATGCAGCTTCGCAGCGACAGTTTCCAGCACAACGCCCCGATTCCTGCCGGGTTCGCGTTCGGCAAGCCCGGTGACGGCGGCGGGAAAGTCGCGCTCGCGGGCAACCGCAATCCGCACCTCGCGTGGGACGATGTGCCGGCGGCGACACGTTCGTTCGCACTGGTGTGCATCGACGGCGACGCGCCGAGCAAGGGCGACGACGTCAACCAGGACGGCCGCACGGTGCCCGCCGACCTGCCGCGGGTGGATTTCGCGCATTGGCTGATGATCGACATCCCGCCGACCTGCACCGCGATCGCGGCCGGCAGTTGCAGCGACGGCATCACGCCGCACGGCAAGCAACATCCCGATGGCCCCGCCGGGTCACGCCAGGGGCGCAACGACTACACCGGCTGGTTCGCCTCGGATCCCGACATGGCGGGTGACTATTTCGGCTACGACGGCCCGTGCCCGCCATGGAACGACGCCTTGCGGCACCATTACCGGTTCCGCGTGGTTGCGCTCGATGTGGATCGGCTCGCCTTGCCCCCGGTGTTCGGCTGGGCGGAACTGCGGGCGGCGCTGCGC
>JBOHYX010000521.1:0-1754 GCA_050738115.1 Rhodanobacteraceae bacterium | reverse complement strand
ACCAGCCACAGCGCGCCGAAGGACGCGAGCACGAACGCCAGCAGCGAGGTCTCCGGCAGGTACTGCAACGACGGCTTCCACGCGGCGATGTGCGCGAGGAACCACCACAACGCATCGACCGGCCATGCGCAGGCGTGCAACCACGCCGCACCCGCCGCCGGCCAAGCCAGCAACAGCGCGCAGCCGACGAGGTCCATCGGCACGATCACGAAGGTCACCAGCGGCACGGCGACGAGGTTCGCGAGTGGCGCCGTCAGCGAAGCCTGCCCGAAGAACCAGATCGTGAGCGGGAGCAAGGCAACGGCCATCAGCAGTGGCGAGATGCCGATTTCCTTCAGGCGCCCGCGCCAACCCGCTTCGTACGCGAGCGTGAACGCGAGCATCGTGACGCCGGCGAACGACAACCAGAATCCCGCCGACAGCACCGCCAACGGATCGGCGACGAGGATCGCCGCGAGCGCGACGCCCAGGCTCTCGCCGAATCCGCCACCCCGCCGCAGCAGCCGCCAGCCGGCAACCACGGCGATCATCAGCAGGGAGCGGGTCGCCGGAAGCCCGAAGCCGGCCAGCGCCGCGTAGGCCAGTGCGGCCGGAAACGCGATCCCGGTTTCCGCGAGCGGGCGCGCGAGTCGGAATCCCAATGCCGGAAACAGCCACCACGCGCAGCGCACCAGCAACGCGCCGAACACCGCGGCGATGCCGATGTGGAACCCCGAAATCGCGATCAGGTGCGGAATCCCGGTCGCGCGCACCACCTGCCAGTCGCGTTCGTCCAGCGCGCGCTCGTCGCCGACGGACAGCGCACGCAGCATCCGTGAGGCATGCACGTCGCCCGCCAGCGCCGCCTCGATGCCGCGCGCGATGCGGGCACGCACGCCGTCGATGCAGGCGCCGGTGCGCAGCAGCCCGTTCGCCGGATCCTCCCGCACGTAGCCGGCCGCGACGATGCCCCGCTGCAGCGCTGAGCGCTCGAAGTCGAGCCCGCCCGGGTTGATGAGCCCATGCGGACGTTTCATCCGCACGCGCAATCGCCACGTCGTGCAGGCCTCGATCGCGGGTGGCGCACGCGTGCGCGAGGCGTACCAGGACAAGCGCACGTGCCCACGGACCGGCACCGCTTCATCGTGGAATTCGGCGCGCGCGATGTCGAAATCGAAACGGGTCGACCCGTCCTGCGCCTGCGGCAGGTCGATCACCCTGCCGGTGACCACGATGTCCTGCTTTTCCAGCGCGTGCGGCATCCGCGCGGCCAGCGCAAGATCGGCGCGCCACGCGGTCCAGCCAAATGCGGCCAGCACCAAAGCGGCACAGCAAGCCCAGGCCGGCAGTCGCCAGCGGAGGGCGAGGGCGAGAGCGAGCGCGGCCAGACCGGCGCACGCAAGCAAGCCGTCGAGCCAGCGCGGCGGGAGCAGCGGCAACGCCTGCACCAGTAGCGCCCCGGCGAGGATCGCGATCGCACCGCCCAGGATTCCCGGTGCCGTATGGACTGCGCCGCAATCCCTGCGCGCGGCCACGGCGGACTCAGGCGCCCGGGGCTATGGGGTGCAGCGTTCCGCCGGTCAGCTCCAGCACCCGGTCCATCCGCCGCGCGAGGGCGCGGTCATGCGTGACCAGCACGATGCCGGTGCCGATTTCCCGGTTCAGTTCCAGCATCAGCGCGTACAGCGATGCCGCGTTTTGCTCGTCGAGGTTGCCGGTCGGCTCGTCGGCGAGCACGCAGGCGGGACGCGTCACCAGCGCGCGCGCCATCGCGC
>JBOHYX010000520.1:0-1759 GCA_050738115.1 Rhodanobacteraceae bacterium | reverse complement strand
CCAGTCGCGCGAGCTCGCCGGTGGTGAGGATCGGCGCCTCGTGGCGGCGCGCGACGATCGCACGCGCGATCCGCCGGCTCATGCGTTCTTCCCCATAGCGGAACAGCACGTCGGCGATTTCCCGCTCATCTGCGCGCGCCAGAAAATCCGCGGCGCTGATTCCCGCGGTCGGGTCCATGCGCATGTCGAGCGGCGCGTCCGCCTGGAACGAAAAGCCGCGCGAGGCGTCGTCGAGCTGCGGCGAGGACACCCCGAGATCCAGCAGCACGCCGTCCAGCCCCTTCCGCACCTCATCCCAGTCGGCGAGCGCGGAGAAGTTCGCGTGCCGGATCGCGACACGCACGTCGTGGCCGAATTCGCGTTCGGCCTGCGCGACCGCCGCGGGATCGCGATCCATCAGCAGCAGGCGCCCGTCGGGGCCGAGGCGGTCGAGGACCGCGCGCGCGTGGCCTCCGCGCCCGAACGTGGCGTCCAGATAGCGGCCGTCGGCGCGTACGGCGAGTCCGGCGAGCACGGCTTCGCGCATCACCGGGATGTGCTGAAGCGCCCGCTCGGCTGCCATCGCCCACGTCCCGTCCATTCGCCGTACCCGCACACGCCGCGTGTGCCGCCCGCCGACCTTGCTTCGCCCTGTCCGGTCCGGCGCCCGCCGCCGTTCGCGGACCGCCGCCTTCACAACCTCAATCCCGCCATTTCCTCGCTGACTTCCTCCTCGCCGATCGTCGTCTGGATCTTGGCGAGGTGAGCCTGCTCGCTCCACAATTCGAACTTGTTGCCCATGCCCAGCAAGACCGCCTTCTTGCCGATGCCGGACGTCGCGCGTTGACTTGCCGGCAGCAACACGCGGGCCGCACTGTCGAGCTCTACCTGTGCGGCCGCGCCGACCAGCTTCAACTGCATGTCGCGGTGCACACGCTTGACGGAGGGCAGGTCGTTCACCCGGTCGCGCACGCGTTCCCACTCGGGTTGCGGAAATATCCACAGGCAACCCGCCTCGAAAGGGTTGTAGGTGATGACGAGACGGTTGTTGCACGCATGCGCAATCGGGTCACGATAGGCGGTCGGAATCGCCAGTCGACCCTTGTCGTCCACGCTGATGGCAGTTTCGCCTTGGAACATGCGCCCGATTTCCCACCGATTCCCACCAAACTACACGCGACGCCACCTTAGTCGCGCCTCAAGAGACTGTCAAGAAATTTTCGCTTGTAGATCAATGGGAAAGGCGAAGTTGTGGCAAACTTTCAGGTCGATTCTGAGCTGTGCATGCAAGGTCCTTGAATGCAAAAGATTTAGCCAAGGGAAGTTGATCCGGGTGCGGCCCCGGAATCCCAGGCCAACCGCGCACTTCAGCGTCCGGATGCAGCCGCCGGTCGGTCTCGTGAACGGAATCGCTGCGGGACGCGCTCGGCATTCCGCGCGTCGGCGAGGAGCGAACCTAACGCAGCCCGGAAGCGAGTTCCTGCTGCGCCTGCACGTCGCGCGTCTGCATCTCCGCGTGTGCCGGTGTCTGGACCTGCTGGTCGCGGTAGATCTGCTGCAACCGCTCGACAGATTGCTGCGGCTCGGGCGGAGGCGCTTTGAGATCCACGGTCGCGGGCGGTACCAGCGGCGAAGTGGACAGGAAGGTCATCGTGCCGCCGCGGCGACCGTGTCGGCCTTGCCGTCGGGCACCTGCTGCAGCCGTACGAATCCGGACTTGCGATCGACCAGGGTCACGATGCGCGCCAGCCCCTTGCCCACGATGGTGTCGCCTTCCCAG
>JBOHYX010000519.1:0-1759 GCA_050738115.1 Rhodanobacteraceae bacterium | reverse complement strand
TGATGGCGACCGCGCCGTACTCCCGGACGCAGCGATCCAGCTCCGGCACGCACGTGGCCGGATCGACGCCCGGCGACTGCGGCAGCATCGCGGCGAACGCGAACGCGTCGGGAAACAGGGTCGTAACGCGATAGCAAAGCTCATTGCAGATCCCGGCCCAGGTGCTGGACACCTGGAAATCGCCGATGTGGTGCGCCATGAAGCTGGCCCGCGGCGAAAAGATCGTGAGGTCCGCGCCGCGCTCGCGCATCAGGCGCAACTGGTTCGCCTCGATGCTTTCGCGGATCTCGTCGTCGCTGATCCGCAGTTCCGACACCGCGGGTCGCTGCGCCGGGTCCTTGATTCCGGCGATCTGGCGCGCTCGCCAGTCCGCCAGCGCCTGCGGCGCGGTGGTGTAGTGCCCGTGGCAGTCGATGATGAAGGGCTTACGCGGCATGCCGGCTGGCTCCCTTGGCTTTCGCATCACTCGTGCGCGCCTGCGGCCAGACGGCGTCGGGCACCATCACCTCGCCGCGCATGATGAGTCGCGCCGTGCGCAGCAGCGCGGCCCGCGCGACGCGCTGGGTGTCTTTTGGATCGAGCTCCAGCTCGACCGTGAACTCGCCGCTCGGGTGCTCGATCGAAATGCGCTTGCGTCTGCCTTCGGGAAGCTTTGCAAGCTCGTGCGGCACCGAGCCTTCGAGCAGGCAGGCGGTGCCGACGGTGACCGATGCCAGCACGCCGATCGCCTGGTGGCAGACGTGCGGGATGAAGCAGCGCGTGTTGATCGCGCCGCCCGCGTGCGGCGCCGACACCAGCGTCATCTTCGGATAGTTGCGCGGGGTCACGTCGCCCAAACCCATCATTTCGCCGGCGCGAAGCCGCAGCGCCTCGACGCGTGCCTTGAGATCGTCGTCCGCATTCAACTGCGCCGGGGTTTCCAGCGCCGTGCGGCCGACGTCGGACGCGCGGAACAGCACCAACGGCATGCCGTTGTCGATGCAGGTCACGTCGATGTCGAACGGCTTGAACCTGGCTCCCGCGGGCGGCTCGACGTGCACCCGGTCGCGCACGTGCGCGGTCGGCAGCAGGCTCTTGCACACCGACCCCGCGGTATCGAGGAAGTTGATCGTGATCGGCGCCGAGCCACCCGGGACGCCATCGATGCGCGCGTCGCCCGCGTAGCTCACCCGCCGACCCGCGGGCGTCATCGGCGTCTGCACCGTGACCTCGCACTGCATGCCGGTATTGCGCGTCAGCACTCGCGCGGTCGTCTCGTCGCCCTGGGCCCGGATCAGGCCGCGCTCCAGCGCGAACGGCACCACCGCGGCCAGCATGTTGCCGCAGTTGGCCGTGGTGTCGACCGTGTCGCGGTCGGGCTGCAACTGCGCGAACAGGAAATCGAGGTCGACGGGCTTGGTCCCCTTGCGCACGATGCCGACCTTGCTGGTCAGCGGATGGGCCCCGCCAAGCCCGTCGATCTGGCGCGGGTCGGGCGACCCCATGACCGCGAGCAGCACGCGATCGCGCGTGGCCGTGTCCCGGGGCAGGTCCGACTCCAGGAAGAACGGGCCGCGCGAGGTTCCGCCGCGAAAAAACATTGCCGGGATCGATCGTTGCATCGCGTCACACCTTCAACACTTGTCACGGTGAAGGTGCTGGAATCGCAGCGCAACATACAAGAGCATAAGGCGACTAGCTGTTATGCTCGTTTGCTATAGCCTGATCGATCCGATTCCGGACCCGGGGAACCCAAGCGTGGATCTGAAACAGCTCAAAT
>JBOHYX010000518.1:0-1764 GCA_050738115.1 Rhodanobacteraceae bacterium | reverse complement strand
GAGCAGGGCGCCGAGCACGTGCTGGACCACCATCGGGACGGGTACTTGCAGGAAGTGGCGTCTCTGACCGGCGGGCAGGGTGTCGACGTGATCCTCGAAATGCTCGCCAACGTGAACCTCGGCCACGACCTCGGCGTGCTCGCGCACGCCGGTCGCGTCGTCGTCATCGGCAGCCGCGGCCCGGTCGAAATCAACCCGCGCGACCTGATGGCAGGCGATGCGGCGATCCTCGGCGTGCTGCTGTGGAAGACGCCAGCGGCCGATGCCGCCAGCATCCACGCCGGTCTGTACGGCGGGCTTGCGAGCGGCGCGCTGAAGCCGGTGATCGCGGAGGAATTGCCGCTGGCGGATGCGCCACGCGCGCACGCACTCGTGATGCAGGCGGGCGCACGCGGCAAGTTCGTGCTGATTCCGTAGGCAGGCTCTGGATTCGGGTCATCGGGGCAAGCCCTCTCCCCCAATGATGCAGCCATTGGAGGAGAGGGCGTACGCCGTGATCCGGCTCGTCAGTGCATGATGTGGACGGTGAACGCTTCGTCGAGCCAGTCGTGCATCAGCGCGAACGCGCGCTTGGCGACCGGCGCGTTGTACACGCAATTGGGCGGTGAGTTTTCCCACGGTTCGGCAAAACAGTGCACCGCGCCGCCGAACACCACCAACTGCCAAGGCGCCGTATTGTTCTTCATCTCTTCGAGGAAGGCCGATGCACCCGGCATCGTGGCGGTGTCGTTGCTGCCGTTCATCACCAGCGCGCGCGCCCGGATGTGCTGTGCAAGTGATGGATCATCGCTGCCGAGGCCGCCGTGGAAACTGACGACCGCGGCGACGTCGCTGCCGGTGCGCGCGAGGTCGAGCACCGAGGTGCCGCCGAAGCAGAATCCGATCGCGCCCAGTTTCATGGCATCGATCGGCGCGGGCTGCGTTTCCGCCAGCCGCTTGAGCTCATCGAACGCCGCCACGACGCGCCGGCGCAGCAGGGCGCGATCAGCGAACAACGGACCCGCGGCGCTCTTGGCCTGCTCGCCGTCTGCGGGACGCGTGGCCTTGCCGTACATGTCGCCCATGAAGACCACGTAATCGTGCCCGGCGATCTCCTTGGCGAAATCAATGGTCGTCCGGTTGATGCCAAGCCAGTTCGGAATCATCAGCAAGCCGGGGCGGGGTGTCTTCACGCTGGCATCCCAGACCAGTACACCCTCGGCGGGTTTGTCGCCGGCGCTGTAGTCCACCCTGTCGCTGCGCACGTTGGTCGCGGCGGATGCGCTCCCGGGTTGCACACTGGGCAAGTCGTGACTCATGTCGATCTCCATGCAACCGATGAACGAGACAAGCTTAGTCCACGTGGCGTCGCGGCCCCAAGCCGTGCAGTTCTGGATCGCGAAGCGACGGCGTGCCCGTGGCGCTCGCGACACTCGGGACCGGGCAGGTCGATAATGCCGGCATTCGCGTCGCGTCACGGCGTGATCATCCGCGGCCACTGGAACTGCCCATGCAAGCCCGATGCTCCGTCGTTGCCCCGCATGGCTGCTGCTCTGCTGCGCCCCCGCCCTTGCCGCTGCGCCGCCCTCCAGCGCCAATCCATCCACGCCGGCTGGCGCAGCGAGCGTTGCGGCACCGGGTGCAACGCTGATCCAGCGGCTGATGAAACCGCTCTCATCGACCACCACCGGCACCGTCACGGTCGAGGGCAAGCCATCGACTACAAGGCGATCGCCGGCACGCTCGTGATCGATGGCACCGGCGCCAGGGAGTCCACCCCAGAAG
>JBOHYX010000517.1:0-1764 GCA_050738115.1 Rhodanobacteraceae bacterium | reverse complement strand
GGTCGCCTGCGGCTGGTCGATCTTCAGGTCCGAATCGACGTAGAAGAACATGCCCGAGGCCTTGGCCCTGGCCAGCACCTGCTGCGACACTTCGTTGAGGTTCTCGAGCGGCTCGGTGGTCTTGATCACGAATTGCACCGGCAAGCCGAACGCGCCCGGCAGCGCCGGAAACTGGAACACCGCGACATTCGCGCCGGCGATCTGGCTGACCTTCTGCTGCAGCTCCTGCTGGATCGCGGTCGCGCTGCGGCTGCGCTCGTCCCACGGCTTCAGCATGACGCCGGCGAAGCCGTTGTTGACGGCCTGCGCGCCGTCCACCTGGAAGATGTGCGCGTATTCGGGCAGGGCCTTGGCGATGTCGAACACCTGCTTCGAGTACAACCCCATCTGGGTGATGGTCGCGTTGGGCGGCCCCAGGGAGTTGAGCAATACGATGCCCTGGTCTTCCTGCGGCGCCAGCTCGGACTTGGCGGTCCGGAACAGGTACACGTTGCCGGCGAGGATCAGCGCACCGAATACCACCGCCACGACGCGGGTATCCAGCGAGGAATGCAGCATCCGCCGATAGCGGTCGCGCACCCAGTCGGCGACCCGGTCGATGCGCTTGACGAATGGCTTTTCGTGGTCCGACGCGCGCAGCACCTTCGAACACAGCATCGGCGAGAGCGTCAGCGCGATGATTGCCGAGATCACGACTGCGCCCGCCAGCGTGAACGCAAACTCGGTGAACAGGGCGCCGGTCAATCCGCCCTCGAACCCGATCGGCACGTACACCGCGACCAGCACCACGGTCATCGCGACGATCGGCGAGGCGAGTTCGCGCGCGGCGAGCAGGGTCGCCTGCAACGGCGGCTGCCCGTTCTTCATGTGCCGGTCGACGTTCTCGACCACGATGATCGCATCGTCCACCACGAGCCCGATCGCCAGCACCAGCGCCAGCAGCGTCAGAAGGTTGATCGAATAGCCGAGCACCAACATCACCACGAACGCGCCGATCAGCGACAGCGGCATCGCCAGCACCGGGATCAGTACCGAGCGCAGCGTGCCCAGGAACAGGAAGATCACCAGCGTGACGATGATCAGCGTCTCGGCGAGGGTCTTCACCACCTCGCTGATCGAGGCGCGGATGAAGTCGGTGCCATCGAACACGACGCGGGCGCTGATGCCGGCCGGGAGTTGCGACTGGATCGACGGAAACACCTGGCGCACGCGCGCAATCACGTCGAGCACGTTGGCCTCGGGCGCGGCGTTGATGCTCATGAACACCGAGCGCTTGCCGTCGAAGGACACGTTGAAGTCGTAGTTCTCGGCGCCCAACGTGACGTCGGCGACATCCTTCAGGCGCACGACATTCGCGCCGTCGGCCTTCACCACGAGGTTCTTGAACTCGTCCACCGTGTGCAGGTCGGTCGCCGCGGCGAGGTTCACGCTGACCATCTGGCCCTTGGTGGTGCCGATCGCCGAGAGGTAATTGTTGGCGGCGAGCGCCTGGTTGACGTCGGCCGCGGTGACGCCGTGCGCCGCCATCTTCACCGGATTCAGCCACGCGCGCAGCGCGAAGGTGCGGCCGCCGAGGATCGCGGCGTTCTGCACGCCATCGACCGCGTTCAACTGTGGCTGCACCACGCGCGTCAGGTAATCGGTGATCTGGTTCGTCGCGAGCTTGTCGGAATAGAAGCCGAGGTACATCGACGCGACCTGCTGGCCCGTCTGCAGGGTGATCACCGGCTGCTGCGCCTGCGGCGGCAACTGGTTCTTCACCGA
>JBOHYX010000516.1:0-1785 GCA_050738115.1 Rhodanobacteraceae bacterium | reverse complement strand
GCGGCGGAAACCGAAGAACGAATAGAAGATGAAGAACGGCAGCATCGGCACGTCGGACACCGAGTAGCTGGTACCCGCCGCGATCCACGCCGACACGCCGCCCGCTTCGCTGATGCCTTCCTGCAGGATCTGGCCGTCGGTCGCCTCGTGGTAGTACAGCAACTGGTCGGCGTCCTGCGGCTTGTACTTCTGGCCGCCCGGCGCGTAGATCGCGATCTGCCGGAACATGCCCTCCATCCCGAAGGTGCGCGCCTCGTCGACCACGATCGGCACGATGTGCGGCGCCAGGGCCTTGTCGCGCAGCAGCAAGTTCATCCCGCGCACCAGCGCCATCGTGTTGGAGATCTCGCGATCGTCGGTGCCCTTCGTGATGGCCTCGAAAACCTCGAGCTCAGGCGCCTTGAGGTTCTTGCTGGATTTCACGCGCCGGTGCGGCAGGAAACCGCCGAGTTCGCGGCGGCGTTCCAGCATGTACTTCACCTCGGCCGAGTCCTTGCCAGGCGTGTAGTAGGGCACCGATTCGAGATCCTCGCCTTCCAGTTGCTTGTCGTCGATCGGAATCTGGAAGCGGTCGCGAAACGCCACGATCGCGTCGTGGTGCATCTTCTTGGCCTGGTGCGCGATGTTCATCGACTCGCCCGCCGAGCCCATCCCGTAACCCTTCACCGTGTGCGCGAGGATCACGGTCGGCATGCCCTCGGTATGCACGGCCGCGTGGTACGCCGCGTACACCTTGTGCGGATCGTGGCCGCCGCGGTTGAGGCGCCAGATGTCCTGGTCGGAAAGGTTGGCGACCATCGCCGCGGTTTCCGGGTACTTTCCGAAGAAGTTCTTGCGCGTGTAAGCGCCACCCAGTGCCTTGAACGCCTGGTAGTCGCCGTCCACGGTTTCCATCATGAGCTTGCGCAGCGTGCCGTCGGTGTCGCGCGCGAGCAGCGGGTCCCAGTAGGAACCCCAGATCAACTTGATGACGTTCCAGCCGGCGCCGCGGAACACGCCTTCGAGCTCCTGGATGATCTTGCCGTTGCCGCGCACGGGCCCGTCGAGGCGCTGCAGGTTGCAGTTGACGACGAAGATCAGGTTGTCGAGGTGCTCGCGGCCGGCGACCGAAATCGCACCGAGCGATTCCGGCTCGTCGATTTCACCGTCGCCGAGGAACGACCAGACCTTGCGGTCGGTCTTCGGCATCAGCTTGCGTGCTTCGAGGTATTTCCAGAACTGCGCCTGGTAGATCGACTGGATTGGGCCCAAGCCCATCGACACCGTGGGTACCTGCCAGTAATCCGGCATCAGCCACGGGTGCGGATAGGAGGGCAGGCCGAGATCGCCGCTCGTGGTTTCCAGCCGCAGGTGGTCCATCTGCTCGGCCGAAAGGCGCCCCTCGACGAACGAGCGCGCGTACAGGCCGGGGCTGGAATGGCCCTGGTAGCCGATCAGGTCGCCGGGATGCTGCTCCGACGGCGCGCGCCAGAAGTGGTTGAAGCCGACGTCGTACAGCGTCGCCGAGGAACCGAAGCTTGCGATGTGGCCTCCGAGCTTGCCCGGCTTGCGGTTGCAGCGCACCACCATCGCCATCGCGTTCCAGCGGATGATCGAGCGGATGCGCCATTCCATCGCGGCGTCGCCCGGTGATTTCGCTTCGAGTGCAGGCGGAATGGTGTTGACGTACGGGGTCGTCAGCGGCAGCGTGAGATTGCCGCCGGCACGGCGGGTCTCATCGACGAGGGTTTCGACGAGTTGCTGCGCGCGGCCCGCGCCTTCGGCACCGATCACCGCCTCGATCGA
>JBOHYX010000515.1:0-1791 GCA_050738115.1 Rhodanobacteraceae bacterium | reverse complement strand
CGGAGGGGCGCCGGGTGTTCGCGAATCTCACCGTGGAGGAAAACCTCAAGGTTCCGGTGGACCGCCCGGGACCGTGGAACATCGCTGCGATTTATGATCTTTTCCCGCGGCTGGCCCAGCGCAAGACCCACAAGGGACACCAACTGTCGGGCGGCGAGCAGGAGATGTTGTCGATTGCGCGCGTGCTGCTGCTCAACCCGAGGTTGTTGCTGCTCGACGAGCCTTCGCAGGGTTTGGCCCCGTTGATCGTGCAGAGCCTTTTCAGGGTGATCGTCGCCGCACGCGAAGCCGGCACCTCGGTGCTCCTGATCGAGCAAAACGTGCGCGCCGCCGTGAAGATCGCCGACCGCGCGTACGTGCTGGATCAAGGCGCGGTCACCTATACCGGCGCCGCCGCGGAATTCGCCCGTGACGAACAACGCGTGCAGGAGCTGGCGGGTGCCAGTGCACAGAAATGGGTGTTTCCGAACGATTGACTCCATCTCCAGTTCGATGGTGGGCGAATGACCCACAAATAGTCGTCATTCCGGGTTCCATCGCCGATGAAGCCGGCGCGGGCCCCGAAATGACCATTATTCCTTGACTTGCGAAGTAGAAATGGAATGAGCCATCGCCAGGCGAGTGGCAGGTGTGCGGATGAATAGGGGCGCGAACCAGCCGATTTATGGCCGACCGTCATGCGTCGCATCGTCGAGCGCCGCGACGCCGGCGCGGGCGACCTGCGCGTCCTGGCTCGACTTGGCACCGGAAACGCCGATCGCGCCGATCACGGCGCCATCGAACATCACCGGTTCACCGCCTTCCATCGTCATCGCTCCTGCGCTGATCAAATGATCAGAATCGCACGAAAGTCGTTGACGTTGGTCAAGGTCGGCCCGGTGACCCACGCGTCGTCGAGGCGCGCGAAGAAGGCGTGCGCGTCGTTGTCATCGAGGCATGCGCGCGGCCGCATGCCGGCATCGCGCGCGCGTTCCAGCGTGGCGGGCCCGATGAACGCGCCTGCGGTTTCGGCCTGTCCGTCGACGCCATCCGTGTCGGCCATCAGCGCGTGGATGCCGGGCGCGCCCGCGAGTGCGATCGCGAGGGCGAGCGCGCACTCGACGTTGGGTCCTCCGCAGCCGTGGCCGCGCACGCTTACGGTGACTTCGCCGCCCGACAGCAGCACGCAGGGGGACGCTGCGGGTTGGCCGTGGTCACGCACCTGCAGCGCGATGGCCGCCAGCACCTTGGCAACCTCGCGCGCCTCGCCCTCGATGCGATCGCCGAGGATGAGCGGGGTGATGCCCTGCGCGCGCGCAGCGGCGGCGGCAGCCTCCAGCGCCTGCTGCGCGGTCGCAATCAGCCGGGTCTCGATGGACGGCAGGCGCGTATCGCCGGGTTTCAAGGTTTCGCCTGCGCCCGATTCCAGCAGCCGGCGCGCGCCGGCGGGCAGGTCGATCCGGTAGCGGTGGGCGATTTCCAGCGCGTCGGCGCAGGTCGTGGGGTCGGCGACGGTCGGGCCCGAGGCAATGTCGAACGGCCGGTCGCCGGGCACGTCCGAGATCACGAGGTTCACGATCCGGGCGGGTGCACACGCCGCGGCCAGGCGCCCGCCGTGGATCGCCGAAAGGTGCCGGCGCACGCAATTGACCTCGGCAATGCTGGCGCCGCAGGCAAGCAGCGCGTGGTGGACCGCGCGCTCGTCGTCGAGACTGACGCCGGCGCCCGGCAGCGGCAGGAGTGCCGAGCCGCCGCCGGAAACCAGCGCGATGACCAGGTCGTCGGCGGTGAGGTTCGCGACAGCGTCGAACA
>JBOHYX010000514.1:0-1793 GCA_050738115.1 Rhodanobacteraceae bacterium | reverse complement strand
TGGCGGTGAACGCAGGCTCAACGTTCAGCCCGATCGGCAATCCCCAGAACCTGCTGCTGTGGCAGCACTCGCGACTGGATTTTTTTGATTACATCGCGGCGCTGGCGCCGGTCGGCGCGGTGCTGCTGGGGGTCACGCTCGCCATGTGCGCGTGCGCGTTCCCGGCCACGCCGTTGCGGTTCGACGACGCCGCCGTGCCCCGCGCGCCGCTCGACGCCCGCCTGTTCGCCGGATCGGTCGCGCTGCTCGCGGCCATGGTCGCGGCGCTGGAATTCGGGCTCGCCGTTCCCACGGCCCTCGGCGTGCTCGCGATCGGCGTGGTGTTTTTTCGACGCGTGCTGGCACGCGTGGACTGGCTGCTGCTGGCGACGTTCGCGGCGATGTTCGTGGGCTTGGGCCACCTCGCCGCCTTGCGGGTCGTGCAGACCCACGTCGGCGCGCTCGGGTGGGCCGATCCGCGCGTGACCTACGCGGGCGGCATCGTGCTCGCCCAGCTCATCAGCAACCTCCCCGCCGCCGTGCTGCTGCAGCACTACGCGCCCGATCCAATGCTGCTCGCAGCTGCGGTGAACGTCGGCGGCTCCGGGCTCATGATCGGCTCGCTGGCGAACCTGATCGCGCTGCGCCTGGACGGCAGCCGCGGGATCGGCTGGCGGTTCCATGCCTGGTCGCTGCCGTATCTCGTCGTGACCGCGGTACTCGTCGCGCTGTTGGTGTTGCGCTGATCCGTAGGTTGGGGTGAGCGGACTTTTGCGAACCCCAACACACGGTCGCTCCGATACGTTGAGGTTCGCATGAAGCGCTCACCCCAACCTACAGATTTGATTGGTGCAACACGCGCCGATCAATTTCCGCGATCGAGCGCACGCCGCACAGCACCATCGTCAAGTCCAGCTCGCGGCGGATCAGTTCCAGCGCGGTCGTCACGCCGGATTCGCCCAGTGCGCCGAGGCCATACACGAACGCGCGTCCGATCAGCACGCCGCGGGCGCCGAGCGCAAGCGCCTTGAACACGTCCTGTCCGGAACGGACGCCACCGTCCATCCACACTTCGCAGTCCCCGCCGACGCGCGCCACGATGTCCGGCAGCACGCTGATCGACGAAGGCGCACCGTCGAGCTGACGGCCGCCATGGTTGGACACCACGATGGCGTCGGCGCCGCAGTCGACCGCGCGGCGAGCGTCATCGGGGTCGAGGATGCCCTTCATCACGAGCTTGCCGCCCCAACGATTCTTGATCCACTCGACGTCGTTCCAGTTGAGCCCGCGGTCGAACTGCTCCGTGGTCCATGCCGCCAGCGAGGACATGTCGCTGACGCCTTCGACGTGGCCGACGATGTTGCCGAACTGGTGGCGCCGGGTGCGCGCCATGCCGAGGCACCAGCGCGGATGCGCGGCAAGGTTCAGGAGGTTCCGGAGGGTCGGCTTCGGCGGCGTCGACAGCCCGTTCTTGATGTCGGCGTGGCGCTGGCCCATCACCTGCAGGTCGAGCGTCAGCACCAGGGCCGAGCAGCCCGCCGCCTTCGCGCGGTCGATCAGGTTGTTGATGAAGCCGTGGTCGCGCATCACGTACAACTGGAACCAGAACGGGCGCTTGACGAACGCGGCCACGTCCTCGATCGAACAGATGCTCATGGTCGAAATCGTGAACGGCACCCCGAAGTCCAGCGCCGCTTTCGCCGCCAGCATCTCGCCGTCCGCGTGCTGCATTCCGGTGAGGCCGACCGGCGCCAGCGCGACCGGCAACGCCACCTCGCTGCCGAGCATGGTGGTCGTGGTGGAACCACCTTCGA
>JBOHYX010000513.1:0-1802 GCA_050738115.1 Rhodanobacteraceae bacterium | reverse complement strand
CGGGACGCGAAGACGGTCGCGGAGGTGGTCCAGGACCTCCAACGCAAGCAGGTCGCGCGCATACCCGGCAGCGCGATCTTCCTGACCCTGCGCCTCCAGCAGACGCCACCTTCGCTCACGCACCACATCGAGTGCAATCACGCTCTGCAGGAACAAGTGGTCCTGCTGACGGTGCTGAGCGAAGACGTGCCGCGCACCACGCGCGAGGAACGCATGGAATTCAGTGATCTCGAGGACGGTTTCTTTCGGCTCGTGCTGCACTACGGCTACCTGCAGCAGCCCAACATCCCGTCGGAGCTTGCAACGTGCAAGGACAAGGGACTCGAGATCGACCTGAAGGCGGCAACTTATTACATCGAGCACCCGGCCCCGGTCGGCGAGCACGGCCGGCGGCGTGACGGCATGGCCGCCTGGCGCGGGCGCCTGCTCGGCTACATGATCCGCAATTCGCGCCACGCCACCGCCAGCTACCAGATCCCCGACGGCCAGGTGATCGACATGGGCCTGCGGGTAAGGATTTGATACCACTTCCAGTTCGATAGTGTCGCGTCTTCCCAAAATGATCGTCATTCCGGGGCTGCCCGCGCCGCTTGCGGGCAGAACCCGACTGCGTTTGCAGGATTGCAAACGCGAACGCCGCCGGCGTGCGCCGGGGCAGGCTGCGGCGGCGCGTAGCGCGAGCGCCAAGGATGGCGCGAGTCTATCCAGCGCCTTTGCTTTTGGGCGGGAGAGACCCTGGATTCCGGGTTCCATCGCCGACACAGCCGGCGATGGCCCCGGAATGACGAGCTTTTACAAAGTTCGCGATACTGCCGCGCATTGAAGATCGACACCACTCAGGTGCCGGTATGGCGCCCGTGACCTCGCTCAGCCGCAGGTGGCGGTGCCGACCTGGTCGGTGCACTTCGGGTACGCGGGCTGCGGCGGAAACGCCGGTTCCCACGCCGGCGGCGGCGGCCAGGTGCGTGGCGCGGCCTTGATCTTCTTCATCAGCATGTCCACGGCGGTCCGGAGCTGCTGGTCATCACCCCGGTTCCATGCACCCGGCTCGTCGTGCAGCTTGACGTCCGGCTCGACGCCGACGTTTTCGACCACCCACTGCGAGTGCAGTCCGTACATCCCGAAGTCGGAAACCGTCAGGTGCCCGCCGTCCATCAACCGGAACGGCCCGTCGTAGCCGCGCACACCGGCCCACGTGCGGCTGCCGATCGTCGGGCCGAGATGGTCCTTCTCGAACGTGTACGCGAAGATGTCACCGTTCGACGCCGAGCCACGGTTGATCAGCGCCGCCATGTAGCCGCCGAAGGCGGTGCCGTACGGGCTGTTCCAGCCCAGCCGCGTGGTACCCATCGCGGGGATACGCCTTGCGATGCGGTCAGAAATCGCTTGCTCGACGATGTCCGCGCCGCCGAGGTTCCAACGATCGTCGAAGATGATTGCCTGCTTGCGCAACTGGCTGTAGTACTGGCGCATGAATTCGTGCATGCCGGTCGCTTCGAAGTCGTTCAAATACACGTAGCCGATCTTGCCGTCCGAAAGCTTGTCGACCTCCGCGCGGTTGTGGCGGATCCAGGCGAGCAGGTGCAGCTTGGCGGCATTCGCAACTGGTTTGACGTGGATCGTCCACGCGCCGTGCCCATCGGGGTTCGTCGCGATGCGCAGGTTCACGGTGGTGTCATAGGTGCCCAGGAGCAGCGAATACGGGCTGGTCGGCGCCTTCAGGTCCTGGCCGTTGATCGCCAGCACGTAATCGCCCACCGCCACTTTCAGGCCCGGCTGCGCGAGCGGCGCGCGGTAGCCCG
>JBOHYX010000512.1:0-1813 GCA_050738115.1 Rhodanobacteraceae bacterium | reverse complement strand
CCGGCAAGACCGGTCCGCGCGGGCGTGACTTCAACATGCGTTGGGTGGCGTCGATGGTCGCCGACGTGCACCGCATCCTGACGCGCGGCGGCATCTTCATGTATCCGATCGACGCGAAGATGAAATCCAAAGGCGGTCGGTTGCGCCTGATGTACGAAGCCAATCCGATGAGCTTCATCGTCGAGCAGGCCGGCGGTGCGGCGAGCACCGGGCGCGCGCGCATCCTCGAAGTGCAGCCCGCGCGCCTGCACCAGCGGGTACCGGTGTTCCTCGGATCGAAAAACGAGGTGGAGATGGCGACGAGATATCACTTGAGTGTGGGTTGACTCGCCCTCACTGCAGCGGCTGTCTCTTGATCACATCTCATGGATGGTGTGGAACGAAAAACCACTCGTCATTCCGGGGCGGCCCGCAGCGTCACCGCGGGCAGAACCCGGAATGACCACGTGGGGGAGGATTCATCACACCTTGCCGACCACCGGAATCAGCGCACCCGTGATCGCCGACGCCCGGTCGGAAAGCAGGAACAGGATCACGTCCGCCAACTGCGCGGGCTTCACCCACTTGCCGAAATCGGCCTTGGGCATGTCCTTGCGGTTGGGCGGTGTGTCGATGATGGACGGCAGCACCGCGTTCACCGTGATGCCGCGGGGCTTCAGTTCCTCCGCGAGCGACTCGGTGAAACGCATCACGCCGGATTTCGACGCAGCGTAGGCCGCGACGCCTGCGCCGGCCTTGAAAGCGGACGCCGCGCCGATGTTGACGATGCGCCCGCCATCCGGCAGGTGCGCGAGCGCCGCCTTACTGGCTGCGACGGCGGTGCGCAGGTTGATCCGGTACAGAAGGTCGAACGTGTCGGGACTGCCATCGACCAGGGTTTCGAAGCGGAACGTGCCGGCGATGTTGACCAGCGCATCGAAGCCGGCGAGTGCCTTCGCGGCGGCATCGATCGCGCTCTTCGCCTGCGCCGTGTCGGCAAGATCCACCCCGCCAAACACGTGGGCGGTTCCGACATCCGTCCCCGGCACGTCGGCACGATCGATCGCCGCGACCTTCGCGCCCGCGGCGAGCGCGGCCTGCACCACCGCGCTGCCGAGCGATCCGAACGCGCCGGTGACCGCCACGCGCTTGCCTGCAAGTGACATGGAAACCCTCCCGCCGCAGTGAACGTGGTTCCAGCATATCGCCCGTGCCCGGGCATCGCACCCGCGCCCGGCGCCCGGCATCATGGCGACTCCTGCCCCGCCCAACCCGCCGCGCCGCGGCCGTACCGATCCCGCAATCCGACTCCTCCGGTGTCGTTTTCCCGCGCCCTGCTTCGACGTCTTGGCCGCGATCCCCTGCTGCCGATCCTGCTGGCGCTGACGCTGGCCCTCGCGCTGATCGATCCGCGCGCGCCGCGCGACTACCTGCACTGGCTCGACCTGCCCACCCTCGCCGGCCTGTGCGGCTTGCTGGTCCTGACCGAGGGCGTGCAGGCGAGCGGCCACGTGCAGCGATTCGCGTCGCACCTGGTCGCGCGCGTGCACACCGTCCGTGCGCTGGCGTTTGCGCTGCTGGGACTGTCGGCAGTCCTGGCGACGGTGCTGACCAACGACGTCGCGCTGTTCCTGGTGGTGCCGCTGACGCTCGCGATCGACCGGATCACCCGCATTCCGCGCCAGCGGCTGGTGATCTTCGAGGCGCTGGCGGTGAACGCAGGCTCAACGTTCAGCCCGATCGGCAATCCCCAGAACCTGCTGCTGTGGCAGCACTCGCGACTGGATTTTTTTGATTACATCGCGGCGCTGGCGCCGGTCGGCGCGGTGCTGCT
>JBOHYX010000511.1:0-1825 GCA_050738115.1 Rhodanobacteraceae bacterium | reverse complement strand
GACGATTCCCTCGCGCTGGGCGGAGTACGACGCGGCGCACGGCACCCTGAAGACCGTGTTCGAGGTCAAGCCGGCCGCGGATTATTCGAAGGTCGTCACGTATCGACTCGACGCGACTTCCAGGGACGGTACCAGGGTTCCGGTCACCGTGATTGCGCTGCAGGGCGTGACGCCGAACGGCGTGCGTCCGACGATCCTGTACGGCTACGGCGGCTTCGGCATCACCACCGCGCCGCGTTTCCTGGGGTCGACGCTGGCGTGGCTCGAACGCGGCGGCGTGTACGCGGTCGCCAACATCCGCGGCGGCGGCGAGTTCGGTGAAGGCTGGCACGCTGATGGGATGCTTTCGAAGAAACAGAACGTGTTCGATGACTTCTACGCCGCCGCGCAGGCGCTCATCGCCAAACACTGGACCGATCCCGCGCACCTCGGCGTCCTCGGCGGTTCAAACGGTGGTTTGTTGATGGGCGCTGTGTTGACGCAGCATCCAGCCGAATACCGCGCGGTGGTTTCGCTGGTCGGCATCTACGACATGCTGCGTGTCGAGTTGTGGCCGAACGGCCAGTACAACATTTCCGAATACGGCACCGTCACGAAGAAGCCCGATTTCGAATGGCTGCGCGCATACTCGCCACTCCAGAACGTGAAGTCGAACACGCCGTATCCCGCGGTGCTGCTGATCACCGGCGTCAACGACCCGCGCGTTGCGCCATGGCAATCGCGGAAGTTCGTGGCGGCGCTGCAGGCAGCGACCACGTCCAGGTATCCGGTGCTGCTGTTGACGCGGATGAACGAGGGCCACGGCGTCACCGCGTCATTCAGCCAGCGGGTCGGCAACGCCGGGGCGACGCTGGCGTTTTTCGCGCAGGAACTGGGCCTCGGTCCCGCGCCCGCGGAGCCCGCGAAGTGACCTTGGAGTGCGTCGAAATCCAGACCGCGCCGGACCCGCGCCACGCGGTGATCTGGCTGCACGGCATGGGTGCCGACGGCCACGACTTCGAGCCGATCGTGCCGCAACTGGTGCGCCCGGAGTGGCCCGCCTTGCGCTTCATATTTCCGCACGCGCCGATCCGGCCGATCAGCCTGAATGGCGGCCTGCCGATGCGCGCGTGGTACGACATTGCGGGCTTCGACCTGGCGCAGAAGCAGGACGAGGCCGGCATCCGGCAGTCGATCGGCGCGGTCGAAGCGCTGATCGCGCGCGAGAGCGAGCGTGGCGTGCCGGTTGCGAACATCGTTCTGACGGGCTTCTCTCAGGGCGGCGCGGTGGCCTTGGCGGCGGGCCTGCGCCACACGCAGACGTTCGCGGCGATCGTCGGGCTCTCGACCTATCTGCCGATCGCCGAGCGGACCGAAGGCGAGCGCGACGCCGCGAATGCGGCAACGCCGATCTTCATGGGCCACGGCACGTTCGATCCGGTGGTCGCGCCGTACCTCGGCGAGCGTTCGCGCGACGCCTTGCGCCAGTGGGGCTACAGCGTCGAATGGCACAGTTACCCGATGGCCCATCAGGTCTGCCCGCAGGAAATCCACGATCTCGCCGAATTCATGACGGGAATCCTGTAGGAGCGCGCCTGCGCGCGACCGGGGCCGCGATGCACGTTCCGACACCGGTCGCCTGCAGGCAGGCTCCTACCCGGCCATGGTTCCCACGGGATTGTTGCAGGGGTGCGCTTGCGCGCGACCCGTCACAAATCGCGCCGCCGCTCACGACGGCCGCGCGGCGACCCGCCATACTTCGCGCCATGCCGGACCCCGTTGCGCGCCCCGCGAGCGACCACCCCGCGCTGCCGGACTTCTGCAGCGCGGGGTCCGTGTTCACGCT
>JBOHYX010000510.1:0-1829 GCA_050738115.1 Rhodanobacteraceae bacterium | reverse complement strand
CGCCTATGGCGTGCGAGATCTGCGCCGGGATAGCCGGTACTGTCGCGCTGAAGATCCTGCTTGGCCGCGGCAAGGTACTCGCGGCGCCGCACGGCCTGCACTTCGACGCGTACCGCAACAAGCTGGTGCGCACGTGGCGACCGGGCGGCAACAACAACCCGCTGCAACGGCTGATCCTGTCCGTCGCGCGCCGGCGTTTCCTGCGGCGGTAGGAGCGCGCCTGCGCGCGACCGGAGCTGCGAGGTACGTCCACCAACATCGGTCGCCGGCAGGCCGGCTCCGACCGCCGCCGCCGCGCGCCCCGGCACGCATCGCGGCGTGCATTGCCGGCAAGCGGGCTCCAGCAGCGGCGTCTCCGCAGGCGCTTGGAACGCGCGTCTGCCACGGCGCGCAACTACATGGTGTACGTCGGCTTATCGCCGCCCTGCAGGCCGGCCAGCAAGGTTTCGATCCGGGTGCGCGCGTTGTCGCCGTCGGCGCTTTCGGAGAACTGCACGCCGATTCCGGCCGGCCGGTTGCCCTGCGCGGCGACGGGCGTGATCCACACGACCCGACCCGTGGTCGCCAGCCGTTCGGTTTCCTCGGGAAGCGTGAGCAGCAGGAACACTTCGTCGCCGAGGTTGTAGCGCTTGTTGGTGGGCACGAACAGCCCGCCACCCTTTGCGAACGACATGTACGACTGGTACAGCGTCTGTTTGTCCTTGATGACGACCGGCAGGATTCCCTGGCCGCCCATGCCGCCGGCACCGCCCATCATCGCCATCGTCTGTCTCCGGAGAATTTGCGCGGCCAGCTTGCCGCCGACGGCCCGCCGCGGTCAAGCACCGGGCACGTCGAACCGGCACCAGCCCCAGCCATCGAACACCCACGGCGAGGGCAGCGGGCAATACAGCTTGACGTAGTAGGGCGAGTGAAGCGCCCGCGTCGTGCGGGCCGCGGGACTGCCATCGCGCCAGAACAGGTTCGCGTCCGCGGCGCCCGAGACGTTCACTCGCTTGCCACCGGTTCCGTCGACGACGAGCAGCGCCAGGTTTCGACGCAGCCAGCGCGGCGGCACCCATGGCAAGGTCGATACCGCGCGATCGTGGGAATCGAGGCCCGCCACGAACGCCTCCGTACCCGCCGCGTGTCGCAGCAGCCGCCGGCCGCTGAGCGCCATCTGGCTGGCGTGCGCCTCGATCGCGCATCGCTTGCGAAGGCGCTCGGCTTCGTTCAGTGAAAATACGGCGCGAGCCGGCGCGCCGGGACGGGAGCGCCCGTGCAGCAGATAGCCGAGGCACGCAGGCTTCACGAGATCCGGCATGGCCTGGAACACCATCTCCACCAGGACGTGGATCGCGCTGTGGTCGGGATGGCGGTCGACCAGATCGGGCAGGACCAGCACCGTCGGCCGTTCCCTGTCGAACAGTGCGCCGAGCGCAGCAACCATGATTGCGGTCTCTTCGAGCAGCTTCCAGGTCACGCCGCCGTCGGGCCAGCCCAGCCGATGGACGCCGACCCCGTCGGCTCCGAGCGTGCGAAGCGCGGAATCCGCCTCGTCGCGGCGACGCGCACCCCACGCCTCACGCTGGCGCGCGCCGATCCATATCCGCCGCTCCAGCGCCCGCTGCGGCCATGGATTATTCTCGCCGTCGGTCATGAACACGACGCTGACGGGCGCACCGCGAGCCAGTGCGCGCTGGATCAATCCACCCGCCGCCAGCGACTCGTCGTCCGGGTGCGGCGCCAGCACCATCAACTTCGCGCCGGGGCGCTGGATCAGTGCATCGGGATCAAGCAGGTCGGGAGGGGTCGGCTGGCGCACTGGGTCGTCCTTCACTCGCCAAGGC
>JBOHYX010000509.1:0-1830 GCA_050738115.1 Rhodanobacteraceae bacterium | reverse complement strand
GTATGGACCTGCTTGCCGACTTCAGAATCCTCGATCGCGTGCAGCGTCGCACCGTCGCCGCCACCTTCCTCGGCTGGGCGCTGGACGCGTTCGATTATTTCACGCTGGTGATGGTGCTGCCGGCGGTCGCGCGCTCGTTCCACGTGGGCATCGAGGCGGCCGCGGTCGCCCTGTTGCTGACCCTGGTGTGCCGTCCGATGGGTGCGTGGATTTTCGGGCGCCTGGCGGACCGGTATGGCCGCCAGCGGATCCTGATGCTGGACATCGCGTTGTATTCGGTGCTGGGTCTCGCATGCGCGTTCGCGCCGTCGTTGCTGGTGCTGCTGGTACTGCGCGCGTTGTTCGGGATCGCGATGGGCGGCGAGTGGGGAACCGGTGCCTCGCTCGCGATGGAGTCGATTCCAGTGCGCTCGCGCGGGATCGTCTCGGGCATCCTGCAATCGGGGTACCCGTGCGGCTACCTGCTGGCCGCGCTGGCGTACGGGCTGCTGTTCGACGCGATCGGCTGGCGCGGCATGTTCGTGCTCGGCGTGGTGCCGGCGCTGCTGGTGCTGTACCTGCGCAAGCAGGTGCCCGAATCGCCCGTGTTCGAAGCGCGCCGCCGCGCGCGCGTGCGCCGGGGTTTCCGCGACAGCATGCGTGGCCACTGGAAAGTGTTCGTGTACCTGCTGGTGTTGATGTCGATCTACAACGCGTTCGGCCACGCCTCGACGGATCTCTACCCGACGTTCCTGAAACTGCAGTTGCACCTCGATACGCACACGGTCAGCCTGCTGGCCGTCACGCTCAACGTCGGCGGCCTCATCGGCGGATTGCTGGTCGCGCAGTTGTCCGAACGGATCGGCCGACGCCGCGCGATGATCGCCGCCGCACTGCTGGCGTTGCCCGCGATTCCGCTGTGGAGTTATGGCGGCTCGGTGTGGCTGCTTGCGGTCGGTGCGTTCTGGCTGCAGGGCGCCGTGCATGGCGCGTGGGGCGTGGTGCCGGGCTATTTGAACGAGCTCGCGCAGGACGACGTACGCGCGACGTTGCCGGGATTCCTGTACCAGTTCGGCAACCTGGTGGCCGGCTGGACCGTGTACGCGATGACCGCGCTGGCGCAGGCGCACGCCGGAGACTTCGCGGCCGTGCAGTCGATCTGGATCGCCGGGGTGGTAGTGCTGGTGGTCGTCGTGACCTGGTTTGCGCCCGAGGCGCATGGCGTCGCGTTCGGCGTGCCGGCGTCCCCGCTGGCGCCCGCCACTGCCCTGCAATCCGACGTTGACCGCCACGCGTCGTTGCGCCGCACCGATTGATGATCGGGCGCCCGGACGGCCACGTGCCGCGTCCTACAATGGATGGTCGGCTGACAGGAGAAGCGCATGTCTGGATTGGTGCCCGGGGTCGATCCCGATGGACTGCTGGAATATTCGGTGGTGTTCACCGACCGCGCCTTGAACCACATGTCCGAGCGGTTCCAGGCCGCGATGCGGGACATCCTGCGCATCCTGAAGGCGGTCTACCGGGCGCACGCCGCGATCGTGGTACCGGGCAGCGGCAGCTTCGGGATGGAGGCCGTGGCAAGGCAGTTCGCCACCGGCAAGCGCTGCCTCGTGATCCGCGACGGCTGGTTCAGCTATCGCTGGACGCAGATCTTCGACGAGGGCGATATCCCGTCCGAAGCGCGTGTGTTGAAGGCCCGCGCGACCGAATCCGGCCCGCAGCCGTTCTTTGCGCCGCCGCCGGTCGAGGACGTGATGGCCGCGATCGCGGAGTTCCGGCCCGAGGTCGTGTTTGCCGCGCACGTCGAAACCGCGTCGGGCATCCTTTTGCCGGACGACTACATCCGGC
>JBOHYX010000508.1:0-1834 GCA_050738115.1 Rhodanobacteraceae bacterium | reverse complement strand
CCGCCCATCACCAGCAGGATGATTTCCTGCCGCACGATCACCGCGACGCAGCCGATCGCCGCACCGATCGCGAGCGCGCCGACGTCGCCCATGAACACCTGCGCGGGGTAGGTGTTGAACCACAGGAAGCCGAGGCCCGCGCCGGTCAGCGCGCCGCAGAACACCGCCAGTTCGCCCGCGCCCGGGATCGACGGAATCCCGAGGTAGGCCGAGAACACCGCGTTGCCCGCAAGGTAGGCGAATGCGCCCAGCGCCGCGGCGACCAGCACCGCCGGCATGATCGCCAGGCCATCCAGGCCGTCAGTCAGGTTCACCGCGTTGGAGAACCCGACGATCCACAGATACGTCGTGACGATGAAGCCCCAGCCGAGCGGAATCGCGACGTGCTTGAACAGCGGCACGTAGAGCGCGGTCGCGGCGGGCACGTCGGCGCTCTCGAACAGGAACAGCGCGGCACCGAGTCCCACCACCGACTGCGCGAGATATTTCCAGCGCGCGGCCAGGCCGTGCGGATCCTTCAACACCAATTTCCGGTAATCGTCGTAGAAACCGATCACGCCACAGGCGAGCGTCACCAGCAGCACCACCCACAGGTAACGGCTGCCGAGGTCCGCCCACAGCAACGTCGCAATCAGGATCGCGGCCAGGATCAGGGTGCCGCCCATCGTCGGCGTGCCGGCCTTGGCGAGGTGGGTCTTGGGACCGTCGTCGCGCACGACCTGGCCCGCCTTGAGTGCGGTCAGCCGGCGGATCATCGCGGGCCCGGCGAACAGCGACACGAACAACGCCGTCAACGCCGCCATGATGGTGCGGAAGGTGATGAAGTCGAACAGCCGCAGCGGCCCGAAGTGGGGTTCGAGCCAGCGGGCGAGCTCAAGCAACATCACGGTCTCCCCCGGTTCCCGCATCCAGCAGCGCGTCGACCACCCGCTCCATGTGCGAGGCGTGCGAGCCCTTCACCAGCACACTGACGTCTGCGTGGAGGTCGGCGCGGAGAGCCGCGATCAGCGCAGCCTGGTCCGTGAAGATTCGGCCTGCGGACCCGAACGCTGCGGCCGCGTTCGCGGCCAGCGTGCCGACCGCGTACAGGCGCTCGATGCTTTGCGCGCGCGCGGCGTGGCCGATTCCCGCGTGCAACGCGGCAGCGTCCGGACCGAGCTCGCCCATGTCGCCCAGAACCAGCCAGCGTTCGCCCGGTTGCAGCGCCAGCGTCGCCACCGCCGCCAGCGCGGAGCCGGGATTCGCGTTGTAGCTGTCGTCGAACAATGTCCATCCCTGCGGCGATTCGCGCCGCAGCAAGCGGCCTTCCACCGCCTCGGCCACCGCGAGCCCGGCGACCACGTCGTCGAGCGTCGCGCCCGCCGCCAGTGCCAGCGCCGCCGCTGCCGCCGCGTTGGCGACGTTGTGGCGGCCCGGCAGCGGCAGGCGCACCGCGGCGACGCCGGCCGGCGTGTTGAGGGTGAACCGACAGGCATTCGCTTCCAGCGCGACATCGGCAGCGCGCACGTCCGCGGGGGCATCGATGCCGAAGTGCAATTTCGTGCGCGACCCGGCGAGACCTGCGAAATACGTCGCGAACGCGTCGTCCGCATTGATCACCGCGACGCCGTCCGCGGGCAGTGCCTGGTACATCGCGCCTTTGGTTTCGGCAACGCCTTCCAGGGTGTGCAGGTGCTCGAGGTGCGCAGGGCCGACGTTGTTGACGAGCCCGATGCGCGGGCGCGCGATTGCGGCGAGATAGGCGATGTCGCCCGGCTTGCCCGCGCCCATTTCGAGCACCGCGTACTGGGTGTCGTCGGGCATCGCGAGCAGCGTCAATGGCACGCCAATCTCG
>JBOHYX010000507.1:0-1837 GCA_050738115.1 Rhodanobacteraceae bacterium | reverse complement strand
AACGAATGCGAATGGCCGTGTGCCCAAGGAGTCCCCGTGTCGAAAATGTCGAACCACAACGTGAACCTGTCCATCGCCGACGACGCCATCTCGCTGCCACTGGTGGAGGGCAGCCAGGGACCGAGTTGCGTCGATATTTCCTCGCTGTACCACGAGACGGGCCACTTCACCTACGACCCCGGTTTCGCAGCCACGGCGTCATGCAAGAGCGCGATCACCTTCATCGACGGTGAAAAGGGAATCCTGTTGTATCGCGGCTATCCGATCGAGCAGCTCGCAGAACGCTCGCGCTTCCTGGAGGTGGCCTACCTGCTGCTGGAAGGGGAACTGCCGAACAAGCAGCAGATGGCATCCTTCGAGCATGACGTGACGCATCACACGATGATGCACGAGTCGCTCAAGAATTTCCTCAACGGCTTCCACTACGACGCACATCCGATGGCGATGCTTGCGGCCACGGTGGCCTCGCTGTCGGCCTTCTACCACGACGCCGCCAATCCCGAGGATCCGGCCCAGCGCAAGCTGGCGGCGATCCGTCTGATCGCGAAGATGCCGACGCTGGCCGCGGCCGCCTACCGTTATTCCATCGGCTGGCCGGTTCGTTATCCGCGCAACAACCTCGAGTACGTCGATCGCTTCGTGCACATGATGTTCGAAGTGCCGAGCGAGCCGTTGGACCTGAATCCGGTGGTCGCCAAGGCGCTCGACCTGCTGTTCATCCTGCACGCCGACCACGAGCAGAACGCCAGCACCTCGACGGTGCGGCTGGTCGGTTCGACCGGGGCCAACCTGTATGCATCGGTCGCCGCCGGCATCACCGCGCTGTGGGGCCCCGCGCACGGTGGCGCCAACGAGGCGGTGCTGAAGATGCTGACGGATATCGGCGATGCGAAAAACGTGGGCAATGCGGTCGACCGCGCCAAGGACCACAAATCCTGTTTCCGCTTGATGGGCTTCGGCCACCGTGTGTACAAGAACTTCGATCCGCGCGCCCAGATCATCCGCAAGATGGCGCACAAGGTGCTGGACGATCTGGGTGTCAGCGACCCGTTGCTGGACATCGCGCTGACGCTGGAAGACGCGGCCCTCAAGGACGACTACTTCGTGGAACACAAGCTCTATCCGAACGTCGACTTCTATTCCGGGATCATCTACAAGGCGCTGAAGATCCCGACGAGCATGTTCACGGTGATGTTCGCGATCGCGCGCACCGCGGGCTGGGTGGCGCAGTGGATCGAACAGCACGAGACGCCCGGCGGCCGCATCGGCCGACCGCGGCAGGTGTACGTTGGCGCGACGCCGCGCGATTACGTCACGCTCGACAAGCGGTGAGGGACGGGAGTCGCGAATCGGGAATCGGGAATCGGGAATCGGAAAAGCAGCTTTCGGCTCCTTGCGCGTCGATGCGAGCAGCGAGACTCGCGCGACGCTGGGTAACCCGGCGACCCGGCTTCCCTATTCCCGAGTCCGGAGTCCCGAATTTTCGGCCAGCATTGAGTCCAGTACCGAGAGCGGCGCGCGCTGCTGCGGGCGCTCGTCGATGGGATCGAGCGGCGCCTGGCGCAATGCGTCGCGCGGGAAGATCGTCACGTCCATTGCGACGCCACCAGCGTCGAACAGCAGCACGGAAAATTCCGCGTTGCGCTGGCGGTCGACCCTGAGCATGCGCGCGCGCGCCTCGAACGCGATGCCGCAGTCGCGCAGGAATCCCGCCACCGCTTCCGGTGAATCGTCGAACACGTGCAGGCACGCCGGTGAGTGCGTGTCGGCGGTGCCCTCCAGCACCGCGCCGACGAGGCGAGGTTCGAAGCGCTCCAGCAGCCGCATCGCGTCGCGG
>JBOHYX010000506.1:0-1843 GCA_050738115.1 Rhodanobacteraceae bacterium | reverse complement strand
CCCCTACGTTTCTTTCGGATGTCTACCGGCGCGCGCCGGTTGGTTGGATCCTACGCCTGCGGGCCGTGCACGGCGTCCCACAAGGCGCATTCCAGTTCCTGGCGGCTGTAGGGCTTCTGCAACACCGGCGCGGCGCACAGCGAATCGGGCAGAATGGCGTTGCCATAGCCCGTCGCGAGCACGAATGGCCGCCCGCGTTCCTGCAGCTTCTCCGCAATCGGGAAGCTGTGCTCGCCGCGCAGGTTCACATCCAGCAGCGCGACGTCGAACGCGACCGTATCGCACTTGCGCGCCGCCTCGTCGAAGCGCGAAGCGCTGTCCACCACATCGCAGCCGAGTTCGACGAGCAGATCCTGCAGCAGCATCGAAACCATCGCATCGTCTTCGACGACCAGCACCCGGCATCCTGCCAGATCGACACGGCTCACGGCACGGCATCCTCTTCGCGGATTGCCTCGACCGGTGCCTCGATCGTGCACCCGACGCCGCCTTCGCAGAACGCAAGGTCGACGGTGCCACCGAGATCCTGCGCCAGCCCGTACTCGATCAGGCGCGAACCGAAACCGCGGCGTGACGGTGGTTGCACCGGAGGACCGCCCTGCTCGCGCCACTCCATCCGAAAGCGGGCCGGCGGATCGTCGGAAACCGACCAGTCGATCGTGACGGTGCCCGTCTTGTTCGACAGCGCGCCGTATTTCGACGCATTGGTGGCCAGTTCATGCAGCGCCATGGCAAGTGTGAGCGCGGCGCTCGGTCGCAGCCGCAGTTGAGGGCCTTCGGCGGCGATGCGCGTGTCCGATGCGCCCACCCACGTCGTGATCGTGTTGTCGACGATCTCACGGATTCCCGCGCCCTGCCAGTTCTCGCGGGTGAGCACGTCGTGCGCCGCCGACATCGCCAGCAGGCGCGCCTCGAAGGTCGCCATCGCCTCTCGCACTTCCGGGCCGCGAAACGTCTGCCGGGCCAGCGCCTGTATCGTCGCCAGGGTGTTCTTGACGCGGTGGTTCAATTCCTGGACCAACAGTTCGCGGTGCTTGTTGGCCAGCCAGTACTCGGTGCGGTCGCGCACCACCTTCACGAAGCCCACTACGGCGCCGGCATCGTCCAGCAACGGCATCATTTCACCGCTCGCCCGGAATGTGTCCCCGCCCTTGCGGAGGTGCCAGCGCTCGTCCATGCCGCGCTCGTTGACCCGCGCGCGCTGCATCTCGTGGGCGATCCGGCCGGCGGCGACATCCTCGGGCGTGAAAATCGCCTCGATGGATTGCCCCAGCATCTCCTCCGGCGCCCAGCCAAGCACGCGATGCGCACCCTCGTTCCAGAGCGTGATGCGGCCTTCGGTATCCATGGCGATGATGGCGTAATCGATAGCGCTGTCGAGAATCTGGCGGCTGCGCTCTTCGCTCGCGTGCAAGATCTTTTCTGCGCGGGTGCGCTCGGTGATGTCGCGCGCGATCTTGGAGGCGCCGACGATCTGCCCCTGTGCGTCCCGCAGCGGCGAAATCGTCGCCGAGACATTCACCAGCGAACCATCCTTGCGCTTGCGCACGGTCTCGAAATGGTCGACGGTCTGGCCGGCCGCGAGACGCGCGAGGATGTCATCTTCCTCGTACTGTCGATCCGGCGGGATGATCAGCGAGGCGATGGAACGTTCGACCGCTTCGTCTTCACTGTAGCCGAACATTTCCTGCGCGGCCTTGTTCCAGGTGGTCACGACGCCGTCGAGATCCTTGCTGATGATCGCGTCATCGGAGCTGTCCACGATGTTGGCCAGCCTGGCGAGCGCGCGTTCCTGCTGCTTGCGTGCGGTGATGTCGGTGAAGCGCACGGCGACCCGGCGCTG
>JBOHYX010000505.1:0-1843 GCA_050738115.1 Rhodanobacteraceae bacterium | reverse complement strand
GTTAGTGATCGAAGGCCGCAACTATCCCGAAGACCGCGGCCCGGGGGCCGGCTGCCCGCCCGAGCACGGGATCAGCACGGCGTCGAACATCAACTGCAGGTCGGTGGAGGGCGTGCTGGGCGACGCGGACCGCGACCACATCGACACGATGGTGCTCTATCCCAGCCTCGGACTCTGCGCGCCCAGCCTCGAGGACCCCGAGTTCGCGGCCGGGTTCGCGCGCCTCTACAACCAGTGGATCGCGGATTACTGCGCCCCGGGGGGCGACCGGTTGCGCGCCGTCGCCGTGACCCCGATCGAGCACGGGCAGGCGGCCATCGACGTCATGCGGGAAGCCAAAGACCTCGGGCTGGTGGCCACCCTCGTCCCGCCTGCGCTCAAGGCGCGCAACCTCGACCACCCCGACCTCGACCCGTTCTACGCGGCCGCTGTCGAACTCGAGATGCCGCTCGGTATTCACGGTGCGCCCGGCATCCATCTGCCGAAGATCGGTGTCGATCGCTTCACGAACTACATCCAGGTGCACTGCATCAGTTTTCCGTTCGACCAGATGACGGCGATGACGGCGCTCGTCTCGGGCGGTGTCTTCGACCGCCATCCCGGGTTGCGGGTTGCGTTTCTGGAGGCCGGTGTGGGCTGGGTACCGTTCTTCATCGACCGCCTGCACGAGCATTTCGAAAAGCGCGGCGACTGGATCGAGCACGGCTGGCAGCGCGATCCGCAGGAATACCTGCAGGCCGGCAACATCTTCGTGACCTGCGAGCCGGAGGAGCCCATCCTGCCCGGCGTCATCGACGTGCTGGGCGCCGACTTCATCATGTTCGCCAGCGATTACCCGCACTGGGACGGCGAGTGGCCGGAGAGCACCAAGCACCTGCGCACGCGCCCCGACATCAGCGAAGACGCCCGCGCGAAAATCGGCGGGCTGAACGCGCAGCGCTTCTACGCGCTCAACTGAGGCCGCTCAGCACGGCAGTCAACGTGCCTGCCATCTCGGCGGTCGCTTCTCAGCGAAGGCGCGTGGACCTTCTTTGGCGTCCTCGGTTTCAAAAATGCGGTCATTGTGCCGCGTCTCGTTCTCGTAGGCAGCTTGCAAATCGAGCGCCAGCCCCTCGACAGCTGACTGCTTGGTTGCCGACACCGCAAGCGGTGCGTTGGCCGCGATTCGCTGGGCATAGTCGTAGGCGGTGTCCATCAACTTGTCCGTCGCCACAACGCGGTTGATCAGACCCATCGCGAGAGCGCGCTCCGCGTCGACCATGTCGGCGGTCAACAGCAACTCCATCGCAAATGCGTACGGGAGCTGGCGCGGCAGCCGCACGGTACTACCGCCGCCCGCGAACAAACCGCGTTTGGGTTCCATCGCCGCAAACCGCGCCTCGGGCACCGCGACACGAATGTCGGTGCAGCCCAACATCTCAAACCCGCCCGCGACGCACGTCCCGTTCACCGCGGCGATGATCGGCTTGTAGATCGGGAACCGGTGCAAGACGGCGTGAATAGCGTCGGTCTTGTTCCACCCGTCGGGTCGCGGTAGCTCACCGGTCAGCTCCGGGATGAACTTCTTGAGGTCGGCTCCGGTGCAAAAGTCCCGGCCGATCCCGGTGATGACGGCGACCCAGGCGTCGGCATCGTCACGAAAGGCGGCCCATGCGTGGGCCAGGTCGCGAAAATGCTCCATGTCGAGCGAGTTACGCGTCTCGGGCCTGTTGATCGTGATCGTGACGACGTGGCCGTCCCGCACGTAGTCGATGCTCACCGCGTCCTTCGAGATTCGCAATCGCTATCTTTGCTCCGACATTAGATGACGCGGTCCCGCAAAGGTAAGCGACACCCTCAGCTG
>JBOHYX010000504.1:0-1844 GCA_050738115.1 Rhodanobacteraceae bacterium | reverse complement strand
GACTGGAGACGCTGCAGAATGAACTGCTGTCCACGCTGGCGTGCCACGGGTCAGTGCGCGCGCACCGGCGCCTCACGGTTCCGGAAATGAACGCGCTGCTGCGGGACATGGAAGCGACCGAACGATCGGGCCAGTGCAACCACGGGCGGCCGACCTGGACACAACTGTCCATGGCCGAGCTCGACAAGTTGTTTTTGCGGGGAAGGTGAGGAGAGCCGGGACTGGGGACTCGGGACTCGGGAATCGGAACGCAGAAGCAGCCGTTTGATCATCGTTGCCGAATTGACGTCGTGGGAGTCTTTCGTGGGTCCCGATTCGTATCAGCGGGAAATCGATGCCTGGCACGCGGAACGCATCTGCCGCCTCACCGCGCCGGACGGCTGGCTCAGTCTCGTTGGCCTCCACTGGCTCGTGCCCGGCGTGAACCGCATCGGCAGCGCCGCGGACAACGACATCGTGCTGGCCAAGGCGCCGGCGCATCTCGGCACGATCACGTGGACGGCGGAAGGTGAGCTGTCCGCGACATTCGAGCCCGGGCAGGGCGCGACGGTCGACGGCGCGCCCGCTGCGCAGGCGGTGCTACGCGATGACCGCGGCGGCGAAACGACCCGCGTCGCGTTCGCAACGGTCGATTTCATCATCATCGATCGGGACGGCCGCAAGGGCCTTCGGGTGCGCGATCGCGAGGCCGCGACGCGCACCGGGTTTGTGGGCATCGAGCGCTTCCCGGTCGACCGGGCCTGGCGGATCGAAGCGGAGTGGCAGCCGCTCGATCCGCCGTTCCGCCTCGCGACCGGCACCGTGATCGGCACCGTCGAGACGTATGCCGCGCCCGGAAAGGCCGCGTTCGTCCGAGATGGGCACACCTTCGAGCTGTTTCCGGTGCTCGAGGCGCCGGGCGATGCGCGCCTGTTCCTGATCTTCGCCGACGCCACATCCGACCGGGAAACCTGCGGTGCCGCGCGTTTCCTGTACGCCGACATGCCGCGCGACCGCAAGGTCGTGCTGGATTTCAACAAGGCCTACAATCCGCCGTGCGCGTTCACGGCCTACGCCACCTGTCCGTTGGCGCCACCGGAAAACCGACTGGATCTCCGGGTCATGGCCGGCGAAAAGCGCTACCTCAGGAATCATTAGCGCGTGGGAACCTTTCGAGGCCTCGGGGCTCCAACACTGCGGCGCTGCAGCGCAGCGGGTGGGCTCGCAGCGGCGCGGTACGGACCAGGCAACCCGGATTCGGCATGAACAGGATCATCATCGTGATGGCGCTGGCAGCGACCGTGCTCTCGCCGCTGGGTCGGGCCGCGGCGCAAGCGCCGGCGGCGGCCAGCTCGACCGCGCTGGCGAATCGTGCCGAACTGTCGTACGCGCTGGGCTACGAGGCCGGGCTCGACCTCGGTCAGCGCAAGCTCGATGTTGATATCGCGACGGTGCTGCGCGGTGTTCAGGATGGCTATCTGCGCAAGCATCCGGAATATCCGCCGCAGGCGATGCAAGGGGTCATCGAGGCGATGGAGCGCAGGATGATCGCCCAGGCGCGCGCCGCGTTCGAGAAACTCGCTGCCACGAACCTCGAGAAATCGCGCGCGTTTTTCACCGCGAACGCCAGAAAGCAGGGCGTCATCACGCTGCCGTCCGGCGTGCAGTACAAGGTGCTCGGCGGCGGCAGCCAGGACAAGAGTCCGACGATGCAGAGCGAAGTCACGCTGCAGTATCGCGGCGAATTCCTCGACGGCACGGTGTTCGCCAATACCGCCGACAACGGCAAGCCGGTGGTGTTTCCAGTCAAATACATGATCCCGGGCTGGCGCGACATCATCACGCGCATGCATGTGGGCGATCAC
>JBOHYX010000503.1:0-1846 GCA_050738115.1 Rhodanobacteraceae bacterium | reverse complement strand
ACGCGCGTGGTTTCGAATGTGCGGTCGAAACCAACGGTACGCTGGAAGCGCCGCAAGGCCTGGACTGGATCACCGTCAGTCCCAAGAGCACCGCGCCGGTGAGGTTGCAACGCGCGAACGAATTGAAGCTGGTCTATCCGCAGGTGATGGCCATGCCGGAACGCTTCGCCGATTTCGCCGCGACGCATTTCTTCCTGCAGCCATGGACGGACCACGCGCCGCGGTTCTACTCCCGCGACGCGGCCTGTCAGGCTCGCATCATCGCCGTGTAGCGGCGTTGCATCTCCTCCGGCGACATTTTCTCGATGTTGTGCCCGATCAGCCAGCGATGGCCGAACGGATCGAACACCGAGCCGGAACGCTCGCCATAGAACTGGTCAGCCGGTTCGCGTTCCAGGGTGGCGCCGGCGTCGACCGCGCGCCGGATCATCGCGTCGGCGTCGTCCACATGCAGGTGGATCGAAACTGCGGTGCCGCCCAAGGCCCCTGGGTCGCGCAAGCCGAATTCGGGAAATGCATCGGCCAGCATGATGACGGTGTCGCCGAAGTCGAGTTCGGCATGGCCGATGCGCCCTCCCGGTTCGGCCAGGCGGAATTTCTCGCGCGCACCGAACGCGCGGGAGTAGAAGTCGATGGCTTTGGCCGCGTCATCGACGGTGAGGTAGGCGAATGCTTCGTGGATGGCCATGACGGTTCCTCGGAATGAACGACCACCATTGTGGTGCGGCTGCGCGCCCGGCGCTTGAAGGAATTTGACCTGCGCCGGCGGACGCGTGCGCGCGGGATCGAAGCGCTTTCAGCCAAGTGGAACGTGGTGTGGGTAGCGCGGCGCAGCACGACGGTACTCGCCCGGCGTGATGCCGGCAAAGGCATGGAATTCGTGGTTGAAGTGCGACTGGTCGCTGTAACCGCAGGCCAGCGCCAGTTCCGTCCATGACAGCGCAGGGTGGGCCGCCGAATGCGCGAGCAGTTTACGGAAGCGTTGCACGCGACAGAAGCGCTTCGGGGTCAATCCGGTTTCGCGTTCGAACACTGCGATGAAGTGCCGATGGCTGTAGCCGCTGGCCGCAACCATGGCGTGCACTTCCTGTGATTCACGGAATCCCGCGAGTGCCGCCGCAACTGCCGGATGCAGTCCGTGCGCGCGTGGCAGCCGCTCGGTGAGAATGCCCACGAACACGTCCAGTTGGCGTGCCGGGTCGGGAGTCGAGAAAATACGGTCGCAGGCGCGCATCGCCCCGGCGCCCCACAGACCTTCGAGTGAAGTGTGCCGGGCCGCCAACGCATCGGCGGGTGCACCGAACAGTGCCATGCAGGCACCGGCGCGCAATTCGGCGCCGACCGAAGCGCCGCCGGCTGACACTTCGCGAAGATAAGCGTCCGCGCGCGCACCGCCCACGACTGCATGGCCGAAGGTGCTACCGCGGCGGTCACGCGAATCTTCGAGGATCCGCAATGGATGCATCGAAGACCGGAACACCAGGTGCATCTGGCCGGTGGGCAATACGCGTTCGCGAAGGGTGGGGCCGCTCGCGGCCGGCTCGCTCGCCCAGAGCGTGCTGACGAAAGGTCGCAGTGCGGGAGGCGGCTCGCGTTGCAGCATGCTTCGGTTCATATCCTTGGGCAATCGCAGTGGACAGCTTAGCGCGACGATTGCCCCGCGTGCTGGCAAAATAGCGGGTTCAGGATTCGACCGCCCTCATGTACGCCATCAAGGAAATCTTCCACACATTGCAAGGCGAGGGTTTTCATGCCGGTCGTCCGGCGGTGTTCTGCCGTTTCGCCGGCTGCAACCTGTGGTCGGGGCGCGAGGCCGATCGCGCGGCCGCGGTGTGCGACTTTTGTG
>JBOHYX010000502.1:0-1853 GCA_050738115.1 Rhodanobacteraceae bacterium | reverse complement strand
CGTGCCTCGCAGGTTGGCGAACGCCTTGGAACGGCACGCGAATGCCCGCCGATGGGCACCGAAAGTTGGTGCGACAATACCTGACACTCTGACCGAGCCGCCGGGTCGCACGGCGACGGAACGCCCACATGCCGCCTTCACTGCCACCGTTGAAGCCCCGCATCATCTTCCGCCGGCAGCCGCCGGTGGTGGCGCCTTTGTTGCTCCGGGAACGGCGCAAGCAGCGCGCCAGCGCGCTCGATCGCCGACGTGCACGGCGCTGGCGCTGGTTGCGCCTGCCCTTGCGGGTTCTGATGCTGCTCGCGATCGCGGGGGCGCTGATATTCGCCAGTTCGTTGCTGATACCGCTGGTGCTGGCGGCTTTCATCGCACTGGGCTTGAACCCGATCGTGCATGGCTTGAAGCGTTTGCACGTGCCGCGTGGGGTCGGCAGCGTGCTGGTCCTGCTGGCGCTCATTGCGGTGATCGGGGGCGGCGTCACCGGCTTGAGCACGCCGGCCGAGCGGTGGATCCAGCAGGCGCCCAGAATCGGGCACGAGGTCGCGTACAAGGCCGAGCGGATGATGCGTCCGATCACCCGGATCAGCCACGCGGCGTCGACGTCCTTGGCAAGTGTGGGCGTAGGGGGCGCGGCGCCGACCGGCGAAAAAAAGAGCGCGACTCCCGGCGGCTTTTCTCTCAGCGATTTGCTGACGGCGGCGCCGCGTGTGTTGGCGGCGACGCTGACCGTGATCCTGCTGGTGTTGTTTTTTCTGACCTACGGTGACCGGATGCGAGCGCGCCTGGTCACCGCATCGCCCGCATTCAGCTATCGACGAACCACCGCGCGGGTGGTGCGCAATATCCAGATCGAGATTTCGCGTTACCTGCTTACCGTCACCGTGATCAACGTATGTCTCGGTGCAGCCACCGCCGCGGTGTTGTGGGCCTTGAAGATGCCCGACCCGCTGCTCTGGGGCGGCCTCGCGACGCTGTTCAACTACGTGCCGTATGTCGGCGCGACCGCGACCACGCTATTGCTGCTGGTGGTCGGATTGTTGAACTTTCCCTCGCCTCTCCACGCGCTCGGGCCGGCGGCATGCTTCGTGTGCATGGCCGCGATGGAAGGCAGCGTAATCACGCCGACGGTCATGGGCCACCGCCTGCGGTTGTCGCCGGTGGCGGTGCTGGTATGGCTGCTGATCTGGGGCTGGATGTGGGGCATTCCGGGCGTGTTGCTGGCCACGCCCATGCTGACCTGCCTGAAGCTCATCACCGAGCGGCTGCCGGAGTGGCGATGGTTTGCCAAGGTGGTCGAGGGAGCGCCGGTCGAGACCAGGCCAGCCGCAACCAAGCCTACCGAAACCAAGCCGGCCGAAACCGGACCGATCGAAACCGGACCGATCGAAACCGGGCCGATCGAAGCCGGACCGATCGAAACCGGGCCGATCGAAACCGGGCCGGTCGAAACACTGACCATCGAAACACCGGTGATCGAAACGAAGGTGGTCGAACGCTAGTGTGGTGAGTCCAAGGTTCAAAGGATTACCTGATTATCCCCTGTCCTTCAGCCAGCCAATGGTGCAACGGTAGGAGCCAACCAACCGGCGCGCCGGTAGACGTCCGAAAGAAACGTACCGGTGGCTACCATGGAGAGCGGCAGGGCGGAACCCGCGAAACGGTTTCCGCCGGATTCGCCCTTGGCGGAAGCGGCTGCGCCGATTCCGCCCTACCAAACTACCGTCAGTAATGGATCACGGTGGGAGCGTAGCTGAGGCACAGGGATAATCAGGATGGATTATTTCGGCCCCTTTTTCGCTTCATGCGGCGGTGCGGCTCCTCGCCATAGTCCAGCCATCACTCGTCGACGCGCC
>JBOHYX010000501.1:0-1855 GCA_050738115.1 Rhodanobacteraceae bacterium | reverse complement strand
TGCGCGTGACCGGCGATTCGATGATCGACGCCGGCATCCTGGACGGCGATCTGATCGCGGTGCGGCAGGCGCCCGAGGCCGAGAACGGCCGGATCGTGGTGGCGCGCGTCGACGGCGCGGTGACGGTGAAGGTGTTCCGGCGTGATCGGCGCGGCATCCATCTTTTGCCGCGCAATCCGGCGTATGCGCCGATCGTGATCGACGCCACCCGCGATTTCGCGATCGAAGGCCTGTACTGCGGGTTGGTGCGGAGTGCGCGATGAACGTTATTACAAGAAACAATTCGGGGCCGGCCCATTATTCACTTGGTCATTCCGGGGCTGCCCGCGCTGTTTGCGGGCAGAACCCGACTGCGAAGGCAGGGATGCCGAAGCGAACATCGGCGCAGCCGATGGCCCGGAGGGCGGGCGCCATGGAGGGCGCGAGTCTATCCATCTTCTGCTCCGTTCGTGGGAGAGCTGGATTCCGGGTTCCGCGCTGCGCGCGGCCCCGGAATGACCAGTGGGTAATGGAGCGCGCCGGCGGATGAACGCCATCGTCGCTCTCGACGCATTGATTCGCGACCGCCGCGTGTGGCGCGGCACGCCCACGGCGCTGCCACCGGGCGACCAGCCGACTGGCGTCGCCGCGCTGGATGCCGCGCTGCCGGCGCGCGGCTGGCCGGAGGCTTCGCTCACCGAGATCCTGCTGCCCGCCGACGGCGTGGGGGAACTCGAGGTCGTGCTGCCGACGCTGGCGCGGCTCACGCAATCCGACCAGCGCGTGGCGGTGGTCGCGCCGCCCTACGTCGTCTACGCGCCGGCATGGCAGGCCGCGGGCGTGGAGCTCGCGTGGCTGTCCATCGTGGATGCACGCGACGGTGACATTCCATGGGCGCTGGAACAGTGCCTGCGCTCGGGAAGCTGCGCCGCGGTGCTCGGCTGGCTCGCGCACGCGGATGATCGCAGCTTGCGCCGCCTTGCGGTCGCGGCCGATACCGGCAAGGCGCTGGCGTTCGTGTTCCGCGACCGCGCGGCGCTCGCCAATCCCTCGCCGGCCGCGCTGCGGCTGGAAGTCGCGCCCGGCTTCCTGCACGTGCACAAATGCCGCGGTGGCAATCCGCCCGCGCCGATCGCGTTCGCGCGCTCGTGAGGGAGTGCACGCGATGTTGTGGGCCTGCATCCTGTTGCCATCGCTCGCGCTGGATACCGCACTGCGCGGCCGCGAGTCGTCCGACCGACCGTTCGCGCTGGTCACGGGCAGCGCCCAGCAACGTCGGCTGATTGCGGTGGATGCGCACGCACGCGCGGCCGGCCTTGCGCCGGGCCAGCGCCTCGCCGAAGCCGAGGCGGTGTGCCGAAACCTGCTCACGGCCGAATACGATCCGGATTGCACGCGCGCCAGCCTCGCGTTGATCGCGGCGTGGGCGTACCGCTACAGCTCCGAGGTACTCGTCGATCCACCGCGCGCGGTGATCCTGGAGGTCGAACGCAGCTTCGGCCTGTTCGGCGCGTGGTCCGCAATCGAGGCACGCCTGCGCGGAGAGCTTGACGCACTCGGGTTCCGGCACCGGATCGCGCTGGCGCCGACGCCGCGTGCGGCGCGCGTCCTGGCGCGCACGCGGGATGGCACGACGGTCGCGTCACGCGATGACCTGCCCCGGGCGCTCGCGCCCATCCCGATCGCGCGGGCGGGCTTGCCAGCCGAAGCTGCCGCCACGCTCGCGGGCATGGGCATCCGCACGCTGGGTGCGGTGCTCGCGCTGCCGCGCGCGGCCCTGCAACGGCGGTTCGGAAAAGCGCTGGTCGAAGCCATCGAGCTGTTGCTCGGATCGCGCCCGGACACGCTGGCGGCGTATCGGCCACCCGACCGTTTC
>JBOHYX010000500.1:0-1863 GCA_050738115.1 Rhodanobacteraceae bacterium | reverse complement strand
TTCAATTCGTTCGCGCGTTGCAACCTCACCGGCGCGGTGCTCTTGGGACTGACGGTGATCCAGTCCAGGCCTTGCGGCGCTTCCAGCGTACCGTTGGTTTCGACCGCACATTCGAAACCACGCGCGTGCATGGCATCCAGCAGCGGCGCATCCAGTTGCAGCAGCGGCTCGCCGCCCGTGAACACCGCGAAGCGATTTTCCTCTTGCTCGCGCGGCGACAGACTGGCGATCCTGTCCGCAGCTGTCGCTGCATCGCAATATTTTCCGCCGTGCTCGCCGTCGGTACCGACAAAGTCGGTGTCGCAGAACGCGCACACTGCCGTTGCGCGGTCGGCCTCGCGCCCTGACCACAGGTTGCAGCCAGCGAAGCGGCAGAACACGGCCGGGCGGCCGGCGTTGAAGCCCTCGCCCTGCAGGGTGTAGAAGATTTCCTTGATGGCGTACATGCAGGCAGCAATCGAATCCCGAACCGGCTATTTTGCCAGCGCCGGCGACCGTTTGCCGCGCCCGGGCCTGTTACAAGCGAGACCGCAGCATGCAAATCCGCAACGCGATCCCTGAAGACGCCGAAACCATCGCCGCGGCGGAAGATGAAACCCGGCGCGCGCCGGGTCTGCTGGTGGCCTGGCCGGGTGAAATCCCCGTCGAGGCTTACCGCGCAAGGATCGCCGAGCTCGCGAGCGAGGGGCGCTACATCGTGGCCGAAGCAGGCGGCAAGCCGGTCGGACATGCCATGCTCGGCCCCATGCCGATGCGTGGCAACGCGCACGTGTTCAAGTTGACGCTCGTGGTCCACCCCGGGAAGGGCGGACGCGGGATCGGCACGGCGATGCTGCACGACCTGCTGGCGTGGGCCGAAGGCGATCCGCGTGTAGGCAAGATCGAACTGAACGTACGCGCCGGAAACCTGCACGCGCGGAAACTGTATCGCCGGTTCGGCTTCATCGAGGAAGCGCGATTCCGGGACCGCGTGCGGCGAACCGACGGCGAATTCGAGGACGACCTCGGGATGGCGTGGTTCCCGCGCCGCTGGCTTGCGGCAGGCGGCGGTGACAAACTGTCGCCGGACGATGCGGGGGAACAATGAAATGGCGGAAGACGAAGACGCCCGTCTACTCGAGACTTTTCGAAAGATGGCCATACTGCAGGCCCGCGTGTGCTACATGAACGCGGATCGGACGCTGGCGACGTGGACGCGCACCGCATTGACACTGATCGTATTCGGGACCGTGGTGGATCGCTACGGGATACTGTTGCTGCGCCCCCATTTCGAACACCTGGGCACACGCCTCGCCCCAAACCCGGAATCGAGCGCGGGCGGATTGTTTCTGGTCGCGATCGGGGTGTTGGTCGCGGTGACTGCAGCTATCCGTCATCAGGCCTACAAGGCCACCTGGTATCGCGAACATGGCCGCGACGATTCGTTCGGCCCGTGGCTGGCGTTCCCGTTCGCAATCATGGTGGTGCTGTTGGGTATCGCCGTGCTGGTGCTGTTGCTGGTATACGTGCAATGACCTTCACCCATCAAACCGCCCACGTTTCCGTCGCGTAACAAGCCCCCATAGCCCGGACGCGGCCCAAGGAACCGCCCCATGGTCGACGACAGCCATAACCTGCAGGTCCAGGTCGCAAGCCAACTGGTCGAGTTGTCGCTGCAGCGCTCTTACATGAATACCGAGCGCACGCTGGCGGTATGGACGCGCACCGCACTGTCGCTGATGATTTTCGGCATCGCTGTGGACCGTTTCGGTCTGTTGCTGCGCCACCCGCCGTGGCACGTGGCGAGCCTCCGCGGGTTGTTGCCGAATCCGCTGTCCACACTGGGTGGCGTGGTACTGGTCGCGCTGGGGGTATTGATCCTGC
>JBOHYX010000499.1:0-1865 GCA_050738115.1 Rhodanobacteraceae bacterium | reverse complement strand
GCGACGCATTGCGCAGTACGCGATCGAATGCGACGCGGTCGAGGCCGGCGTGGTGTGGGCCAACTGGTTTCGCGATCCGGACGTATTGCGTCGCCGCCAGCGCCTGCTGGCGGAATCCTGCGACGTCGAGTGGGAGTGGCTGCCCGAGCCGCAACTCCGCGATGCGATCGATACCACGCGCTATCACGACGGACTGTTCGAGCGCAACGCATTGCACCTGCATCCGCTCGATTATCTGCATGGCATGGTGCGCGCGGCGGGGAGTCAGGGCGTGCGGTGCCACGAACGATCACGCGTGCGGCGGGTGGAACGTGATGGTGCGGGATGGCGGGTGCGAACCGATGCAGGCGAGGTCCGCGCGCCGACCGTGGTGCTCGCGTGCGGCGGGTACCTCGCGGGCCTCGACGCCCAAGTCGATCGCGCGGTATTGCCGATCGCGACGTACGTGATGGCGACCGAGCCCTTGGGCGCGCGCCTGCGCGAGTGCCTGCACACTGAAGCCGCGATCTACGACACGCGTTTCGCATTCGACTATTACCGGCCGCTCAAGGATTCGCGGCTGCTGTGGGGCGGCCGCATTTCGATCCGCGACCGCTCGCCGGGCGCCGTGAAAAAACTGCTGGTGCGCGACCTGCTGCGGGTGTTTCCCCAACTCGACGGCGTGAAGGTCGACTACGCGTGGTCGGGACTGATGAGCTACGCCCGCCACCAGATGCCGCAGCTCGGCACCCGCGGCGACGGTCTGTGGTGGATGCAGGCGTTCGGCGGCCACGGCACCGCGCCGACGTGCGCTGCGGGTGAACTGCTTGCGAGCGCGATTGCGCAGGACGATAAGGGCTGGCGCGAGTTCGAGACGTTCGGACTGGATGGCGTGCACCGGCCCTTCGGCTACCTCGGTGCACAGGCGCAGTACTGGTGGCTGGAAGCCCGCGACCGCTGGAAGGCGATGCTGGAAGGGTGATGCCGGTCGTCAGTGGGTGGCGGACCCATGCCTGCGCCACGCCGCCGGTGGCAGCCCGAAGCACCGCTTGAACGCGCGCTGGAACGCAGCGCTTGATTCGTACCCGACTTCGTCCGCCACGTACGCGACGCTGTGCCGGCTCTCGTTCAGGCGGCGCGCGGCGAGTTGCATACGCAGCCGGGTGAGGTAATGCATAGGCGGTTCGCCGATGATCTGCCGGAAGCGTTCGGCCAGCACCGAACGCGAACTCGCGATGCTCGCAGCAAGGTCGTCCACCGACCAGCTTCGGCAGGGTTGCGCGTGCAACGCGCGCAGGGCGCGTCCGACCAGAGGGTCGCGCAGACCTGCCAGCCAGCCGGTCGCGTCCGGGGGCAGGCTTTCCATGTATCGGCGCAACGCCTCGAGGAAGAGCAGCTCGGCAAAGCGTACCCGCAGGCAGGCCGAGCCCGGCCGATCGTCGAGCGTGTCGGCCACTGCGTAGCGCACGATGTTGTCGAGTTGACTATCCAAGTTGAATTTGAAGGTCGGCGGCAGGGAGCGAAACAGCGGCTCGAACGCACGTCGGTCGCATCCAAGAAAGCCGCAGATGAAACTGGCCCTTTCGCCGCTTCCCGTCTCGAAGCGCTCGTGACGCAACTCCAAAACGGATCGCCCATTCAGCATCGTCGCGAATGGCTTCGTGGCGCGGCCGGGGCTGTCGGCCAGATCGTGCTGGTCGCCGTGCGCCATCACCACCGCCTCGCTCGGGCCAACGGCAAACCAGTCAGCCGAGCCGTGCCGCATCCAGCAAGTGCCTTCCAGCACGACATGGAATGAGACGATGTGGTTGGTGCCTGCCGGCAACAGCGGCGCGTATTTTTCCAGGGTGGGGTTGGCTGCAATACCCCAGGGACCGTGCATGTCG
>JBOHYX010000498.1:0-1865 GCA_050738115.1 Rhodanobacteraceae bacterium | reverse complement strand
AGGGCGATGCCGACGGCGATGAGGCATACCCAGAACGTGAACGCGTACCAGCCGTAAACCGTCATCACGTAGCAGCGCACCAGGGCGCCGATGGCATTGCCGCGGGTAATGACCTGGCGCGTCGGCTTGTTCATGGCGAGCGGCAGCGAAGAGATCGCATCGGGGGGCAGGCAGCGGACCGCGAGCAGCACGGCGATCGCGCCGATCACCCAGGCGGGGACCGCATCATGCCCGAGGCTGAACGACACCGCGAGCCAGAGGAAGAACGCGACGAACGCCGCCAGCGGCACGAGGGCCGGAATGATCCAGAGGATGCGCACCGGAATCCAGAATGCCGCGGAGCGGCGGCTCAGGATGGCCCCTCGCGTCTGGCGCGCGCGAAATGCCGGTGTGCCTCCATGGTCGAAGTTGGCGGGGGCGGTAGGGATATGCGCGTCGAGCGCGCGGCCTAGTCCGGACCGATGATCGTGCATCTCTGAGCGCCTGACAGGGACCTTCGATGGCCGATTTCTACCGCGTTGGCGTCCGGATTGCCATGGCCGATGGGGTCTCGGCCGTGCTGGCGACGCTCGGGCGCGAATTCCTCGGTCTCGATAAGCGGCTCGACCTCACGCGGGACAATGTCGGAAAGTTGAAGACCGCTATCATCGCGTTGGGCGAGTTGACGGTCGGGGCCGGCCTGCTCAGGGGATTCGCGACGCTCGCCGCGAACGGCGGCAAGATTGTCGATCAGGTCGCCAGGATGAAGGCGCTTGGCGAAAGTGCGGCGACGATCGCGGCCAACACGCAGGCAGGGTTCCGGGCGGCTGCGACCGTGCCCAGCGCCACCCCGGCGCAGGCGATGCGCACGATCAACGAGCTGCGCTCGATCTTGGGGAACAGCAAGGAGGCGCGCGTCGCGGCAGAGGCTGCGCTTGAGTTCGCCGCCGTGCTGCGCAGCCAGAATCCGAACATGAGCGAGCGAGCGGCGGACGCCGCCATGGTGTCGTGGCTGAAGGGCATCGATATCCAGGGCGCCTTCGTCAATCGCAAGACGGGCCAGCTCGACCCAAAGAAGGCGGCTGAGGCATTCCAGATGATGGAAGTGGCCTCGCTGCTCACCAACGGGCTGCTGACCGGCCAGGGATTCTACCAGTTCACGCGGATGACCGGCCCAGCGGCGAGCCTGACGCAACTCAAGGCGTATCTCGAGCAGACCGTGGAGGTGATGCTGGGCCTCGGGCGCACCGGCGGCCGTGGCATGCAGATGGCGTTTACCAAACTGCTCGGTGGCAATCTGACCAAGGCCCAGGCTGAGGAGCTCGTGGCGTTGGGGGCCGCCAAGCAGAGCGACATCAAAAAGGAGTTCGGACACTATACGCTGCGACCAGGCGCGCTGGTCGGCTATACCGACCTCGCGACCAAGGGCGTCAACTACTGGTTTCAGCACGACCTGCTGCCGTTGCTGCAAAAGGCTGAGCACGGCAAGGGGATGGCCGGCCTCGTGGCGGCGCTGAAGAAAAGCGGCGGGATGGACGAAAAGACTGCCGCGCTCGTCTCGCTGATCACCAATATCGGCGCGATGCCTGTGACGGCCGAGCGGTTGTTCGCGTTTCTGTTGATGAATCAGGCGCAGGTCAATCGGTTCAAGACGCAGTTCGACACGGCTCGGAAGACCAATACGGCAGCCACCCTCGAATCGACGAGCTGGACGATGAACGTCCAAAATTTTGAGGCGGCGTGGCAAGGGCTGATGCAGCCGGTGGGCGGCCCTGCCGCGCAACTGGCGATTCCGATCATGCAGGATCTGGCCTGGTCGATGAAGACGCTGACCGGGATGGTTGGCGCTCATCCCGGCGCCACAGTGGTGCTGGTGGACGCGATCG
>JBOHYX010000497.1:0-1876 GCA_050738115.1 Rhodanobacteraceae bacterium | reverse complement strand
CCAACGCGCCGCGATGCCGTCCCAACAGGGTTCCACGCACACCGACACCAGCGCGAAACCCTCCTTGGCCTTGCGTTGCAGCGCCGGCAGCATGCCCGGCGCGATCCGGATGTCGGCATCCAGCAGCAATACCCGCGGCGTGGCGACGCGCTCGAGGCCCTGCTGCAGCGCCCACAGCTTGCCGGTCCAGCCCGCGGGCGGCCGCGTGCCCGCGACCACGGTCAGGTTGGACATCCCGCTCGCGCGCGCGATTTCGGCGGTGGCATCCCCCGATTCATCGTCGATCACGATCACGCGGGCATCCGGTGCCGCGGCCGCAACGGCGCGCAGGGCGTCACCAATCACGCCGGCTTCGTCGCGCGCCGGGATCAGCACCGTGAAATCCGGTGTGGATCGCGTCATCGCCGGCTCGGCCTCCAGCCGCTCCCGGCACAGCCATGCGTACCAGGGCGCGAGCAGCACCGCGATCCAGCACGCCAGCGCGGCGGCGGCAAGGATCAGAAGGGCCATACCGCCTCCTCCCAGGGTGTGCGTGCGTCGTGCGATTCGAGCCGCGTCGCGTTCGCGACGATTGCCGGACGAGGCGCACGCCGCAGCGACACGTCGGGTCTATTGCCGGACTGCGCGCCTCCACGCGGCGAGCACCGCGGAGCCACCCTTCGGGCGATGTCTATTTGCCCGCGTGGCTGCGTGATCGCTCGTCGACATATCGGCATACGTCCTTCTCGCTCTTCCTTGCCCTTCGGGTGAAGGGCCAACGGCGCAGCCACGTGGCATGACGTCAACGGCCCCGCTCAGTGCTGGATGCCGCCGAAGTGCGCGATCGGGACGTTGCTGTGCGGGACGTGCTGGGGCTCGGGCGTCGCGTCGTACAGCAACGGCGGGTCGGTGGCATACGGGCCCGTGAGCTTCGGCCCGCGCAGGCTCACCCACAGCGCCTTCAACGGGTGCGCGATCGCGTCGTTGGTGGCGGTGCCCTCGAAGCCGCAATGGGCCATGCAGTTGGCACATTTCGGGTTGCGCCCGACGCCATAGCCTTCCCAGTTGGTGTTCTTCAGCAGATCGTCCCAGGTGGGCTCGTAGCCTTCGTCCACCAGCAGGTAACACGGCTTTTGCCAGCCGAACACGTTGCGGCACGGCATGCTCCACGGCGTGCACTGGTAGCCCTGGTTGCCGCACACGAAGTCGAGGAACAGGCTCGATTGCGACAGCGACCACTTGCGGCGATTCTTCTTCTTGTTGGTGAAGATCTTGCGCATCATTTCCTTGGACTCGCGTCGACCCATGAACACGTCCTGGCGCGGTGCGTGCTCGTAGGCGAAACCGGGCGAGAAGGTGATGCCGTCGACCTTCAAATCGTTGATCGCAAAACTGAAGAACTCGGCGACTTCGTCGGGGTTCGCAGTGGTGAAGAGCGTGGTGTTGATGTTGATGCGGAACCCGCGCCGCTTGGCCTCGCGGATCGCCGAGGTCGCGATGTCGAACACGCCGGCGCGGCCGACGCTCTCGTCGTGGCGCTCGCGCATGCCGTCGAGGTGGATCGAGAACGTCAGTTGCTCTGACGGCTTGAACAGGTCCAGCTTCTTCTCGAGCAGGATCGCGTTGGAGCAGAGATACACGTACTTGCCCCTGGCGATGAAGCCTTCGACGATTTCCTTGATGTCCTTGTGGATGAGCGGCTCGCCGCCCGCGAGCGACACCATTGGCGCGCCGCATTCATCCACGGCGCGCATGCACTCCTCGTAGGTCAAGCGCTGCTTGAGGATGTGCGAGTCGTAGTCGATCTTGCCGCAGCCCGGGCATGCGAGGTTGCACTGGAACAGCGGCTCCAGCATCAGCGTCAGCGCGTACTTCTTCTCGCCCTTCAGCTTCTTGC
>JBOHYX010000496.1:0-1878 GCA_050738115.1 Rhodanobacteraceae bacterium | reverse complement strand
GCCGTGAACAACTCCGTCATCGCATCCGTCATCACGCTCGCCTGCTTTCCTCGAAGAGCGCGCATCGAACCCGATTCCGTTACCTCACGTCAAGCCCGCTGTCCACCACACCAAACGTCATAGACCCATCAATCCGGCGTCCTGTTCGGGCATTTCCGAGTGCACGATGCCGCGACCGGCGGTCATCCACTGCACGCTGCCGGACTCCAGCAGTCCCGAGTTGCCGTGGTTGTCGCGGTGGCGCATGCGTCCATCCAGCATGTACGTCACCGTTTCAAAGCCGCGGTGCGGGTGATCGGGAAACCCGGCGATGTAATCGGTCGCCGAATCCGAACCGAATTCGTCCAGCAGCAGGAACGGATCCAGCGAATCGAGCTGCGGCTGGCCGATCACGCGGGTCAGCTTGACGCCGGCCCCGTCGGACGTCGGGATGCCGCGCACGCGGCGGGTGATGCTGCGGGAAGACATGGTGTGCCTCCGGACTCGTGGAATGCACCCAAGATGCGTCCGCGGACGCACGGATGCAATGTCCGTGGCGACGACACAGCGTTGCCCCTACGGCAACGCCGATATCGCGCAGACGTTCCCCTAATTCACCCAGTGGCCGCCACGCCGCGAGGGCGGCCCGCCGGACGCGCCGGACGGAACCCCGCCCGAAGCACGTTCGCGCTCGGTAGCCGGACGCACGCGCCAGTAATGCGCGACGGCTTCCACCGCGTCGGGGATCTGCGCGAGGCAGGCCTCGTACTCATTGTCGTCGAGCTTGGCGATCGGCACGTCCGCGGCCAGCACGCCGTCGTCCACCGCAAGCGCCATGATGGGGGTGAGCATTTCCATCAACTCGCCGTCCTCGGCCAGGCGCGATTCCCAGATCGACGCGCGCAGCTCGATGCCGCGGCTGAAGCCCTGGCACCAGCCCGCCGCAGTCAGGTCGCTGCGCGTGGCCTCATCGGGCATGACCTCGCCCAGCACCGGCTCGTACATTTCGCCGTCGAGTTCGGCGGGGATCGAGTCGTTGAGCTTGGCGAGCAGTCCCAGCACCGCCGCGCCCTGCTCGGGATTCTCGAACGGCGCGTGCAACACCTCCGGCAGCCACTCCTGCGGCAGCGCCGGATCGGGTCCGATCGCGAGCGCGGTCAGCATTCCGTGCACGCCATCCAGCAGCATGGGTTCGTCGGAATCCTGCGCGTGGCCGCGCAGGTAACGGTCCAGCACCTCGAGTTCGGCGTCGTCGATGGTGTCGGTGGCGGCGTGCTTCTCGTCCATGGCTTGAATCATCGGGGCGGGTTGCTCAGTTCGCAAGCTCCAGCAGCACGGGAGTGTGATCCGATGGGCGCTCCCAGGTACGCGGCGTGCGGTCGATGGCGGCTGCAACCATCCGTTCGCGCAGCGCAGCGCTGGCCAGGATCAGGTCGATGCGCAGGCCGAGATTGCGGCGGAATGCGGCCTGCCGGTAGTCCCACCAACTGAAGTGACCCGCGTCGCCGACGAACGCCCGGAACGAATCCACGAACCCGAGATCGAACATCCCGCGCAGCGCCGCGCGCTCGGGCTCCGAACACAGGATCTGCCCGCGCCACGCCTCGGGGTCGTGCACGTCGCGATCATCCGGCGCGACGTTGAAGTCGCCGAGTACGACCAGTTTGTCGTGACGCTGCAACTCGTCGCGCAGATAACGCGTGACCGCGGCGAGCCACTCAAGTTTCCATGCGTACTTTTCGCTGCCGACGCTCTGGCCGTTGACCACGTACAGGTCGACGATACGCACGCCGCCGACGGTCCCGGCCAGAACGCGCCGCTGCGGGTCGTCGAGGCCGGGCACGCCGGCGACCACGTCCTCGATCGGATCGCGCGCGAGGATCGCGACGCCGTTGTAGG
>JBOHYX010000495.1:0-1892 GCA_050738115.1 Rhodanobacteraceae bacterium | reverse complement strand
CGTATTCCCGCTTGTCTCCGAGCATGCGCGCCAGCGTGGTCTTGCCGCACTGGCGCGGGCCATGCAACAGCACCACCGGCGAATCGGCCAAGGCCTCGACGACCTGGGGTTCGGCCAGGCGGGGGTACAGCGCGGATTCCGTCATAAGATGGTTGGAACGTACAAGTCAAGCTGATTGTAAGGTTCATATAAAGATGATTGCAAGGTCTGTATAAAGACAATTGAAACCTCGACAAGCGTCCAATTTGCGGTTTGGGTGCCGTCCAATCCGCTATTTTCGGTGAACCCGCCAGCCATACACAAACCCGCGCGCGACGAGCCGAAAATCTGGTTCACCTCGATGCGTTCGCTGGCCGAAGTGCTCTCGGACGACAACCGCGCGCTGCTCAGGCTGATTCGCGAGGCGAAGCCCGGGCCCGGCGAAGACCAACGCTGCACCGCCACCGCCTGCAGATTCCTTGCATGCCTAACCATCGCGCCCGCCCGACATGTCATCCAGAAACTCCGAGGACGGCTCGGTTGCAGTCACGAGCAAATGGTCGCGCGCACGCGTGCAGGCGACGTACAAGAGATGGCGCTCGGTGTTGTAGACCTCTTCAAGATCCGCGTCGTCGCCCACGGATTCAAGGCGCTCCTGCGAGGGAACGACCTCGTCATCGCAGGCCATCACGGCGACCGCACGAAACTCGAGGCCCTTGGCGCGATGCATGGTGCTGACGGATACCCGCCCCGGCACCGTGGACACGTCGTCGCCGAGTACCTGACACGGCAATTCAGATCGCGCCAGGGCATCGAGCGCCCGGTCGATCTCCTTGGATGACCGGACAAACACGCCCATCTCGATCGGCGGCATGCCCTCGTCCGCACGTCGGCGCAACCATGCCGCGACCGCTTGCGACTCGGCCTCCGGGGTCGGAAACGTCCGGACTTCCGGGGCAGGGCCATTGAACACCGACACGGTCCCGCGGCGCTCCTCCTCGTTGCCGTCCACGTCGACGACGACCGGATCAAGCAGCCGGTCTGCCTGCGTGCGGATCTGGTGCGAGGTGCGGTAGTTGATGTGCAGTGTGCGCGAGCGTCCGCGGATGTCGACGCCCAGCGATTTCCACGAGAAGGGTTGCTGGAAGATGCGCTGCCCCAGATCACCGGCAAAGAACAGTGCGTTCGGGCAGTCCGCTCCCAGCGCAGCGAGAAACCGCAGTTGCGCCACGCTGATGTCCTGTGCTTCGTCCACCACCGCGAAGTCGAAAGCGGGGTGGCGGCGTTTGGCCATCCCTTCGGCCAGGCGCGCAAACATCCCGGCCGGCGTCATCCAACCGCGCTGCTGCAGTGCGGTGCGCACATCCTCGTAAAGGGTCCACAGCGCCTCGCGCCTTGCTTCGGACAAGCGGGTCTTGCGCCCCAAACGACGCACGTCGCGGTACTCCGCCCACGAGCCGAGTTGCCAGCCGTCGACCACGTCGGCCCATTCCGAACGCACGAACGCCGTACCGAACCCGTGGCCGGCGTGGGCGGACGAAGCGGCATCCAGCAGCGCCTGCAACTCTTCGCGTGTAGCCAGCCGCAGCTTGCCGAATTGCGCTTCGTACAAACGCGCACCGACAGCGTCCATCGCCTGTACCTCGATGCGTTCGATCAGCCTGGGCTCGTTGCCGACCAGTCGCCGCAACTTCACCCGCAGTGCATTGGCCAAGGTGGCCGAAAACGTCGCCAGCAGTACGCGTGATTCCGGGTGTGTGCGGGCCAGGTAGACGGCACGATGCAGTGCCACAATGGTCTTGCCGGTGCCAGCCGAGCCCGACACCCGCGCCGGTCCGCCGTAGTTCTTCTCCACCCATTCGCGCTGGGCCGGATGCAAGAAGATCGTCCACTTGTCCCACGGCGCGTCCAGT
>JBOHYX010000494.1:0-1894 GCA_050738115.1 Rhodanobacteraceae bacterium | reverse complement strand
ATTCGCTGTGCACGCGCAGGTGGACGTAGGCAATCGGCATGGTGGCGGTCGTGGTATCGCTGCAAGCCTATTGTCGGCGGGCAAGGGCGGCAAGCTTGGCGTGGTGCCGCATCCTGCGAACCGCAGCCTGCCGCGCGATGCAGGAGCGGCGGTCCGCCGTGATCGATGCCGTCACCCGTCCGGGCGCGCGCCGCACTCAAATGCAACGGATCATCGGAGGAGAATGTCATGGTCGCAAAGAAGGCTGCCACGAAAGGCAAGCCGCCCGCCACGAGCAACGTCGACAAGGGGTTCACGGCCGACGAACGCGCCGCGATGAAGGAACGCGCCCGCAAGAGGCGCGGGTCGCCGTGCTCGTGAAAAACGGCGTAGCAGGAGACGCCGGGGCGGTGGATTGAAGCGGGCCGGGGCGCTGAAACGCGGGTTCCCCGACCGCCGTCGCGCGGCGGTTACACTGCCCCGATGACCGATACCAACGTCATTCGCGTCGACGTCGGCGGCATCACGTTGTTCGGCGAACGACGTGGGGGTCGCGGCCCGACCGTCGTGCTGCTGCACGCCGGTGTCACTGACCGGCGCAGTTGGCGCGGCGTCGTCGGCGAGCTCGACGACGCTCTGGACGTGGTGACGTACGACCGCAGGGGTCTCGGGGAGACACCGCCGTCATCGACGAGGTTCTCCCACGTGGATGATCTTGTCGCCGTCATCGAACGCGCGGGCCGGCATCGGGTGTGGCTTGTCGGCAGTTCGATGGGCGGTGGCGTCGCGCTGGACGCCGCGCTGGGCATTCCCGATCGCATTGCGGGGCTCGTCCTGATCGCACCAGCCGTCAACAATGCACCGCCGCCGGAACTCGATCCCGACACGGCACGCCTGGATCGCCTCATCAGCGAGGCCTCCGAAGCCGGCAATCTCGACGAGGCGAATCGCCTGGAGACGTGGTTGTGGCTGGACGGTCCTGCGCAGGTCGAAGGCCGGGTAGTGGGCCCTGCCCGCAGCCTGTTGCGGGAAATGAACGCCATCATCCTGCGCAACGCGGTTCCGGAAGGAGCCGGCGAAAGCGGACTGGACACCTGGAACCGGCTGGCAGAAATACGCTGCCCCGTGACCGTCGCGTGTGGCAGTTTCGACGTTCCGTTCCTGGTGGACCGCAGCCGCGCCTTGGCTGCGCGGCTCCCGAAATCACGTCACCAAGTCATGCCAGGCACGGCGCACCTGCCGCAACTCGAATGTCCGGCACTCGTGGCCGACGTGGTGCGCAGTGCGATGGAGACGCAGTTCGCCTGATGCGGCGCAGCCATGCGCGCGTGCTGATGTCACGGTCGCGAGCACGCTCGCCCCTGCACTTACGTGGACGATTCAAAGCTGCCGTAGGCGCCTGCGTGCAGGGCATGTCGCGCTGCCGCGAGCGCCTGCGCAGGGATGTGCGGGCCGGCACCCAGCACCAGGAAAGGGTGCTCGCTGACGTCCCGTCGCTGGGTACGGTCGTCAACACGCTTGGATCTTGCTCAGCCAGAGTGGAGGCACGCTTCGCGCACCGGTGCGAAGCTGCGCCGGTGTTCCGGGCACGGTCCCAGCCGATGCAGCGCTTCGAGATGTGCGGGGACCGGATAGCCCTTGTGCTTGGCGAAACCGTAGCCCGGCCAGCGTGCATCCAGCTCGCGCATGATCCGGTCACGGGTGACCTTGGCGATGATCGAGGCGGCGCTGATCGCCGGTGCCAGTGCGTCGCCCGCGACGATCGCGCGCGCGGGGCACGGCAGCATGCGGGGCAGGCGGTTGCCATCGATCAGCGCGAATCGCGGCGGGGAGGCGAGGCGCTCCAGCGCGCGAACCATGCCCAGCATGCGCGCGTGATAGATGTTGATGCGATCGATTTCATCCACATCCACGG
>JBOHYX010000493.1:0-1894 GCA_050738115.1 Rhodanobacteraceae bacterium | reverse complement strand
TGCACGATGCCACCGGCAACGATGACATCAAGAGCTACGCGCCGCTTTACGACTTCTCGATCCGCCACCCGCAGAAGTTCTGGCCGCTGGTGTGGGAGTTCTGCGGCGTGCGCTCGAGTGGCGAGTTTGAACCCGCGCTGGTCGACGGCGACCAGATGCCGGGCGCGCGCTGGTTTCCGAACGTCAAGCTCAACTTCGCGCAGAACCTGCTGCGCTTCAAGGACGACAAGCTGGCGCTGATCTTCCGCAACGAATGGGGCCACAAACGCGAGTACGCCTACGCCGAACTTCACGCCGTCGTCGGACGCGTCGCGCATGCACTCAAGCAGGCCGGCGTCGCCCAGGGCGACCGTGTTGCCGGTTATTTGCCCAACATTCCGGAAACCATCATCGCGATGCTGGCGACGGCGTCGCTGGGCGCGACCTGGTCGTCCGCGTCGCCGGATTTCGGCGTCAACGGCATCGTCGATCGGTTCGGCCAGATCGAACCCAAGGTGTTGTTTTGCGCGGACGCCTACGCCTATGGCGGCAAGCGCTTCGACTGCCTTGGCAAGGTGCGCGAGGTGCTGGCGCAGATTCCCTCGATCGAGCACTGCGTCGTGGTTCCCTATTCCGGCGATGCGTTGCAGCTCGACGGCATGCGCGGCGCCATTTCCTGGGACGACTTTGCCGGAACCGAGGACGACGCGCTCGAATTCGTGCCAACACCGTTCGCGCACCCGCTCTACATCATGTATTCCTCGGGCACGACCGGCAAACCCAAGTGCATCGTGCACGGCGCCGGCGGCACCCTGCTGCAGCACCTCAAGGAACTGGTGCTGCACACGGACCTGAAACGCGAGGACCGCATCTTCTACTTCACCACCTGCGGCTGGATGATGTGGAACTGGCTGGTATCCAGCCTCGCGGTGGGCGCGACGGTCGTTCTGTACGACGGTTCGCCCACCTATCCCGACGGCAACGCACTGTGGGATCTCGCCGACGAGGTCGGCATCACGATCTTCGGCACCAGCGCCAAGTGGCTCGACGCCACCGCGAAGATGGGCGTGAAGCCGCGCGAGACCCACAAGCTGACCGGCCTCAAGGCCATCCTTTCCACCGGCTCGCCGCTGATGCCGGAAAGCTTCGACTACGTCTACCGCGACGTGAAGGAACGCGTGCAATTGGCGTCCATCTCCGGCGGCACCGACATCGTGTCGTGCTTCGCGCTTGGCAACCCGCTGCTGCCGGTGTGGCGCGGTGAACTGCAGAGCCGCGGCCTCGGCATGAAGGTCGAGATCCTCGATGACGCCGGCAAGCCCGTGCGCGAACAACCCGGCGAACTCGCCTGCGCCGCGCCGTTCCCCGCGATGCCCGTCAAGTTCTGGAGCGACCCCGAAGGCAAGCGCTATCACGACGCGTACTTCGCCAAGGTGCCGGGCGTGTGGTGCCACGGCGACCGCGCCGAACTCACCGAGCACGACGGCATCATTATCTACGGGCGGTCCGACACCACGCTCAATCCCGGCGGCGTGCGCATCGGCACCGCGGAAATCTACCGCCAGGTTGAACAGCTTCCTGAAGTACTGGAATCGATCGCCGTCGGCCAGCACTGGGAGGGCAGCGAGCGCATCGTGCTGTTCGTGCGTTTGCGCGAAGGCATGCAGCTCGACGACACGCTGCGCGCGCGCATCAGGAAGCAGCTCCGCGACAATGCGAGTCCGCACCACGTGCCGGCGAAGATCCTCAAGATCACCGACATCCCGCGCACCATCTCCGGCAAGATTTCCGAGATGGCGGTGCACGCCGTGATCCACGGCGAAGCCGTGAAGAACACCGATGCACTGGCGAACCCCGAGGCGCTCGAACAGTACGCGGCGGTGCGCGCTGAACTCGCGACGTAGTTCACCGACCC
>JBOHYX010000492.1:0-1903 GCA_050738115.1 Rhodanobacteraceae bacterium | reverse complement strand
TCTCCGAACCTCGCTGGGAAACATGGAGCAGGGGAGGTGCATGGCGGTCGGGTGGTTTCGACGAGACTGGCTATGATAAAGGACGCACTCTTCCCGGATGCCGGCATGCAGGCCAGCGCCCCTGCTTCCCTTGAAGCCCAGATGGCCGCGGCGAAAGCGTTGTACCAGGCCAATCAACCAGCGCGGGCCGAAGCATCGTTGCGCGCGCTGCGCGACCGCGAGCCGGCGCGGGAAGAGGTGGCGATGCTGCTGGCCGACGTCCAGCGCAGCCAGGGCCGACTGACTGCAGCGTCGGAGACGCTGCTCACGGTGTGCGGCGCGAACACGTTCGAACCACGCCTCAGCGTTCGCTGCGTGGAGTTTGTCCGGCAGTGCGACCGGCACGAGGTGGCGGCGCAGATTTGCGAAGGCGCGCTTGCGCGTGGTCCGGTTTCGCCGGATTTGCTGGTGCTGGCCGGTCACGTCGCCCGCGAGCTCGGTGATTTTGCAACGGCGCGCACGCGCTACATGGCCGCGCTGGATGCAGGCGTCGATCTCGAGCGGAACCATGTGCTCGGCGCGTTGGCGAACACCAAACGCTACGCCGACCCGGGGGATTCCGACCTCGCGCGCTGCGAACGGCATTTTCGCGATGCGGCGTTTTCCGCGCGTTCGCGCGCCTCGGCGGGCTTTGGCCTCGCCAAGATCCGCGACGACCTCGGCGACTACGCATCGGCCGCAAAAACGTTGCGCGAGTCCAATGCAATGGTGTCGGCGGTGGCGCGATGGAACACTTCGGCGTGGCTATCGTTCGTGGACATGCGGCTGCGTGAACGCATTGCGTCGGAACCAAACGAGGCGGCCAAGGGGTTCGTGCCGGTCTTCATCGTCGGCGTGCCGCGCACCGGCACCACCCTCGCCGCGAGCCTGCTTGCACGCGCGACGCGTGCGCACGACCGCGGCGAACTGCGGTCGCTGCGCTTCATCGGCGAGCGGCTGGTCGCCGGCGGGCACCTTCACGACGCCAACGCGCTGGCCGAAGCCGCCAACCTGTATCGCACGCTTGCCGTGCAGGATGATGCGCCGGCCGCGTGCTACCTCGACCAGGACCCGCTGAATTTCCGCTGGCTCCACATCGCCGCCGCGATGTTTCCGCAGGCACGCGTGATCCACCTGCGCCGCGACCCACGCGACACCGCGTTGTCGCTGTGGAGTCAGGATTTCGCGCATCCCGATCTCGCATTCGCCTACGACTTCGATGACATGGCTGCGTACATGCGCGGGCACGACGCCTTGATGCGCCATTGGGCGCAGAGCCTTTCGCTGCCGATTTTCGAGCTCGATTACGAAGCGCTGGTCACCAAGCCCCAAGCCTCGCTCGCGAAACTGCGCGATTTCATCGGTGCGCCGGCGATCGAACCCGATGCGTTGCAGAGCCGCGCCGGACAGGGAGCACCCGTGCAGTCAGCCAGCGTATGGCAAGCACGCCAACCGGTCTATTCGACATCGGTCGGGCGGTGGCGACATTACGCGTCGTATGCGCCGGAGCTCGAAAGCTTCAAAGCCGAAACTTTGCTGGGATAGCGCGCCGCGGGGTCGGAGAACTTGATTGTTGCTGTCATCCCGGCGAAAGCCGGGATCCATTTTGACCTCCGAAACAAGAAGAACATGGATTCCGGCTTTCGCCGGAATGACGAATTGGGAATCTGGATTCCTGTCATTCGGAAAGGACGCGGCTTGCGCCGCGCCTTTCGCTTTGGCAGATTCGATCTGGAGGATCAGTAGCGGTAGTGGTCCGCCTTGTACGGCCCTTCCACCGGCACACCGAGGTAGTCGGCCTGGTCCTTGGACAACTTGGTGAGCTTGACGCCGATTTGCGCGAGGTGCAGCCGCGCGACTTCCTCGTCGAGCTGCTTGGGCAGGC
>JBOHYX010000491.1:0-1913 GCA_050738115.1 Rhodanobacteraceae bacterium | reverse complement strand
CTCTCGTTCCGTGCGGATGAGGAGCTGGATTCCGGGTTCGGCCTGCCAGAAGCCGCAGGCCGCCCCGGAATGACCATATGTAGCTGAGGATCATCACTAATCAGGAAGGTTGATGCCGGCACGGCGAGCCTGGCACGCGCAGTGGCTACCAGTGCTGCGGCCCGCGGCGGAGCCATTGCGCAAGCAGCGCCTTGTCATAGTGCAATGGGCCGGAGGTACCCGTTGCCGGTGGCAGCGTATACAGGTAGCCCAGTCCAGTGAGCTTGCGCGTGCCCTCGCGCACAAGCACGCCGTCGGGCCCCGTCAGGCGAAAGCTGAAATCGAAGCGTGGTGGATAGATGTCGCGCATGAAGCGCACGTCCTGCCACAGTGGGCCGCGCCAAGGCTCATAGCTGCCGGCAAGCTTGACGTTGGTGAAGGTGATCGTCAGGTGCTCGCCCGGCTGCAGCATCGGCGTCGCGCGCCGGACCAGGAAGGTCCGCAGCGTTTGCAGGTAATCGTGATCGACATCCTGGCTGAACCGTGACTCGCGGGCTTCACTGAACTGGCCGGGATGCTCGTAAACCACACTGACCGACGCAGGCGCCGCGGGATCGACCACGGTTGCCGTGCCCGCACGCGCGATGCCCGCGAACGCAAGCACGCAACTCGCCAGTCCAATGCCTCCGATGACCCGTGATATGTGCATGGCGGCCTCCGTCGTGAGTCGATGCCCCCCGGCCGCCATGACTGCCACTCACGTCGCTGCCGGCTACCCATTGGACCCGACGTACCGGCGTTGCTTCGTTCGGCGGCGCGTTCGCAGCGCGCAGTCGCGCACCGGATTCAGGCCACGGCCTGCGCTTCCCGATCGACGAAGTTCTGGTAGAGCGAGTGCTTGGGTGCCGCCATCACCCGCCGTACCATCGGCTCGAAGAACGACAGCGGCAGCGTTTCCGCGGCCGGATCGAACGCGGGCGAGTCGTACTTGGCGCAAAACTTGAGCGCACGCCGATAGTTCGGGTGGTCGTGGTACCTCTCGCGCAGGTTGCGGTCGAGGCCGAGGAAATCGAAGAAGTAATAGCCCTGGAAGATCGCGTGGTGCTTGACCATCCAGTAGTTTTCCTCGCTCACGAACGGCTGCAGGATCTCCGCGGCAACGTCCGCGTGGTTGTAGGTGCCAAGCGTGTCGCCCATGTCGTGCAGCAGCGCGCACACCACGTACTCCTCGTCCTGGCCGTCACGGTACGCGAGGGTCGCGGTCTGCAGGCCGTGCGTCAGGCGGTCCACCGCAAACCCGCCGTAGTCGCCGGCCGACAACTGGAGGTGCGCCAGTACGCGATCCGGCAAGGCCCGCCCGAATTGGCCGATCGAACCACAGATCACTTTCCAGTCTTCGGCGGTGCCATCCTGCATGTGCGTGAACGTCGCGCGACGTTCGTCGGATTGTTTCTGCATGGGGCACCTCTCGAAATCATGGCACGGTCGCTCACCGCTGACCCAGTGTAGCCCTGCCGCCGCGCGTTGTGCACACGTGGAAGCAGCGCCGGACGGCGCAGCCGCTATCCGCGGCGAGCGCGGAAGAAATCGCGCAGCAGCGCCGCGGACTCGCTGGCGAGCAGTCCGCCCTGCACGTCGACCCGATGGTTGTGGCGATCGGAGATCAGCGTGTCGAACACGCTGCCGGCGGCTCCCGTTTTCGGGTCAACGGCGCCATAGACGACGCGCGCGACGCGCGCATGCACCAGCGCCATCGCACACATCGCGCACGGCTCCAGCGTGACGTACAAGGTCGAATCCGGAATCCGGTGGTTGCCGAGGCGTCGCCCGGCGTCGCGCAGGGCACCGATTTCGGCGTGCGCGGTGGGATCGGACATCGTGACGTTGCGGTTCCAGCCTTCGCCGACGATGTCGCCGTCCAGCACCAGGACCGC
>JBOHYX010000490.1:0-1916 GCA_050738115.1 Rhodanobacteraceae bacterium | reverse complement strand
TCATCCTGCGCTACCGCAACGATCCGCGCTTCGCGGCGTTCTGCAAAAAGGTCGGCCTGCCCACCATCGACGCGGCGGCGATGAAGGGCGGCACCCGGTCGGGCGGAATCCGGTAGGGCGGAATCCGGTAGGGCGGAATCCGCGCAGCGGTTTCCGCCTTTGGGCTTCCGCCTATGAGTCGCTTCGTCCCGGCGGAAACCGCTACGCGGGTTCTGCCGTACGCGCTCTCCTTGGCGGGGCGAAGTGATGCGCGGCGCACCCGTAACATTGCATCGATCGCAGGTGCGTATTACGGTACCGTCATCGATTGGAGAAGCATCATGCAGGCTGTCACGGTTTCGCCGAAATATCAAGTGGTCATCCCGCAAGCGGTGCGTGAAGCGATGGGCCTGACGCCGGGTTCCAAGTTGCAGGTGCTGCAGTACGGGGATCGCATCGAAATGATCCCGGTGCGCTCCGCAAAGTCCTTGCGCGGTACGTTGCGCGGCATCGACACCTCCGTGCCACGTGGCCGCGACCGCGTATGAATGTCGTCGATTCGTCGGCGTGGCTGGAATACTTCGCCGACGGCCCGAACGCCAAACACTTCGCAGGCGTGATCGAAAAGCCGGATGAGTTGCTGGTGCCGTCCATTACTTTGCTTGAAGTGTTCAAGCGCGTTTGCCAGCAGCGCGATGAATTTGCCGCGTTGAAGTATGTCGCTGCGATGCGTCAGAGCTTGGCGGTGGACCTGGACGCATCGCTGGCGCTTCGCGCGGCGACACTGGGACGGCTTCACAAGTTGCCGCTCGCCGACAGCATCGTGTATGCAACTGCACGAGCCGCCGATGCATCGGTCTGGACACAGGACGCGGATTTCGAGGGGCTGCCGGGCGTAAAATTCTGGCGCAAGGCCTAGTTCACGAGCCGTGGGCGGAATGGCCTTTCGTCACCCCGCCGCGAACGCCTCGCGCGTCAGGTTGACGGGTTCGCCGTCGGTGCACACCACGTCGTCCTCGATGCGGATGCCGCCGTACTTGCGGAACTCGTCGACTTTCGCCCACACCACGTCTTTCGCGGCGGCTTTGGCTTTCAATTCCGCGAGCAGCATGTCGATGAAGTACAAGCCGGGTTCGATGGTGACGACCATGCCGGGCTCGAGGGTGCGGGTGAGGCGAAGGTACGGATGGCCTTCCGGTTTCGGGATCGTGTTGCCCGCCTCGTCGCGCGCGAAGCCGCCGATGTCGTGAACCTGCAGGCCGATCGAGTGCCCGAGTCCGTGTGGAAAGAACGTCGATGAAATGCCGCTGGCGACCGCGGCTTCTGCCGAGCAGGTGATGAATCCCTGATCGTGCAGTGCCTGCATCAGCACGTGGTGCGCGTGGATGTGCAGCTCGGGGTAGCTCTGCCCCGCGCGTACCTTCGCGCAGAAGCCCAGTTGCGCGTTCTCGACGGCGCCGACCAAGGTCTGGAATTCATGGGCATCCGGTGCTGCATGCGTGCGGGTGATGTCCGAGTTGTAGCCGTGGAACTGCGCCCCTGCGTCGATCAGCAGCGAGTGCGCGTGGGAGGGCGGGTTGCGGTCGAAATGCATGTAATGCAGCACCGCGCCGTGCGCATCCAGCGCGATGATGTTGCCGTAGGGCAGCTGGGATTCCGTCAGTCGGGTGGCTTCCAGGTAATGGCAATGAATGTCGAACTCGGACGAGCCTTCGCGGAATGCCCGCTCCGCGGCACGGTGGCCGTGCACGCCGAGTTTGCTGGCGGTGCGCATCATGGTGACTTCATACGGCGTCTTGAACGCACGCCGATAGTGCAGCAGGTTCAAAAGTGGCGCGGAATTGTCGGGTGCGAAGTCCGCGACCGCGGCATTGGCTTCGCCGACGATCGCGCAGCGTGACGGATCCTGGGGCAGGTGCGCGCGCGCCTCTTCCGGC
>JBOHYX010000489.1:0-1919 GCA_050738115.1 Rhodanobacteraceae bacterium | reverse complement strand
CGCACCCGCGGCAGCGTCCTGCGCAGCGCCATGCGCCGCTCCAGCGGCTTCAACCCCGCGAGGATCAGCCACGCCACCGCGGTCGCGATTACCGCCGCGATGTACATCCCGCCGCCTGCCGCGAGCCCGATCGCGGCGACCGTCCACAGGCCGGCCGCGGTGGTCAGCCCGCGGATCACGTTATCGCGGTGCATGAACATGATGGTGCCGGCACCGAGGAAGCCGATGCCGCTGACCACCTGTGCGGCGATGCGCGAGGGATCCAGCACCACGGTGGGCCACTGCTGCAGGATCCGCGTGAACGAGAACGCCGAGACGATCATCACCAGCGCGGCGCCGAGGCACACCAGCATGTGGGTGCGCAGGCCCGCGACCCAGGTGTGGCGTTCGCGGTCGAAGCCGATCACGCCGCCCAGCACGGCGGCCAGCAGCAGGCGGGCGGCGATTTCGGGGACACTCAGCATGTCGGGAATTGTTCCGCAGGCGTCCGGATCGGGCAAGCAGTCTATCGATCCCGCGCGTTCCCGCATAATCATGCGTCCATTCGCGACGTTGCGCACCGGATGCCACACCCGCCCCGTTCCGCCTGGGTCATCAGCGACGGCGCCGCCGGCAATGAACGCCAGGCGCTGGCGCTGGCGGCGGCACTGGGTGTGCCCGCGCGCGTGCTGACCCTGCCGCTGCGCCCGCCCTGGTCGTGGCTCGCCCCGCGCCGGTTGCCGGGCGGACGCCTTGCGCTCGCGCCGCGCGACCGTGCCGGCTTCGAGCCGCCGTGGCCCGATATCGCACTCGGCTGCGGTCGCGGCGCGGCGCTGCTGACGCGGATGCTGCGGGTCCTGTCGGGCGGCGCCTGCTACACGGTGCAGATCCTCGACCCACGCATCGATCCGCGCCACTGGGACGCCGTGGTCGCGCCGAGCCACGATCGCGTCCGCGGCCCGAACGTACTGACGACGCTCGGCGCCCTGAATCCGATCGATGATGCCTGGCTCGCGTCGGGCCGCGAAGCGTTCCCCGACTTCGGCGCGCTGCCCCGTCCGCGCGTTGCGGTGCTGATCGGCGGGCCGCGCCGGCGCGGGGTGATGTTCGACGCTGCGCTGTCGACGCGCCTCATCGACATGGTCGCGGCGCTCGCCGGCGGTGGCAGCGTGCTCGCGACGACGTCGCGGCGCACGCCGCACGCGTTCGCCGCGCGCGTGCGCGACGCCCTCGCCGCGCTTCCCGGGACCTTCTGGACGGGCGGCGGCGCCAACCCCTATCCGGGCATCCTCGGGTGGGCCGACCGCATCGTGGTGACCGCCGATTCGGTCAACATGCTGTCGGAGGCCTGCGCCACCGGCGTGCCGGTCCACGTGGCCGCTGCCGCGCCGCTGCCGCCCGCGCTGGTGCACTTCCACGCGGCGTTGCGCGAACGCGGACTGCTCTCCGATCCTGGCAACGATCATGCGCGCGTGCCGCCGCTGCGCGAGGCGCAGGCCGTCGCCGCCGCGTTGCGCGCGCGCATGGCTGCGCGAGTGCGCTGACCGCAACCGGTCTGGGCAGGGGCGACATCCCGGTCTTCGTCCGCGCGCCTCCGGAGAGAGGCGGAAAAACACAGGGATGTCACCGACAAAGGTGCAAAACAAGCGCGCAGTCACCCGCCGCCGAAATCAAAGCCCGCGCGGCGCGCTACCTCCAGCACCTTCGCGCAGCGCGCATCCAGCACCAGGTCGCGCGGCACCACCCGGTGCTCGCCGGCCAACGTCGCCGACAGCGCGCGCGCCAGCAGTTCCGCGTGTGCCGTCGCAACGGCGTCCGTGTCTGCCGCGGACAGCACACCCGCCGCCGCGCAGGCAGCGAGGAGCCGCGGCGTGTCGCCGTGCGCCGCAAGCATCGCCTGCGCGTGGGCGCCAACCAGCACCAGGCCCTGCAGCAGGAAC
>JBOHYX010000488.1:0-1919 GCA_050738115.1 Rhodanobacteraceae bacterium | reverse complement strand
GGGTCCTGAGCGCGGACGGCAAGCTGATCGCCGAGTTCGGCGAGACGCGCCGCATGCCGGTGCAGATGCAGAACGTGCCCGCCACGTTGCGCAACGCCGTGCTGGCGGCCGAAGACGCCGACTTCTACCACCATCCGGGCATCGACATCACCGCGATGGTGCGCGCGGCCATCGAGGTCGCGCTGCACCACGGCGAAAAGGTGCAGGGCGGCTCGACCATCACGCAGCAGGTCGCGCGCAACTTCTTCCTGAGTCCGCAGAAGACCTACACGCGCAAGCTCATCGAGATCTTCACCGCGCTCAGGATCAACCGCGAGCTCAGCAAGGATGACATCCTGCAGTTGTATCTCAACAAGATGTTCCTCGGCCATCGCACCTACGGCGTCGCGGCCGCGGCGCAGTACTACTACGGCAAGACGATCGACCAGTTGACGCTGCCCGAATGCGCGGCCATTGCGTCCACCTTCCAGGCGCCCTCGATCGTCAATCCCATCGACGGCAAGAACCACCTGATCGCGCGCCGCAACTGGGTACTTGGCCAGATGCTCTCGCACCGCTTCATCGACCGCGCCCAGTATGAGCAGGCGATCGCCGCACCCGACGATGCCTCGCCGCACGAGGCGCCGATCCAGGTCGGCGCGCCTTACGTTGCCGAAATGGTGCGGCAGGAGGCCCTGCAGGCGCTCGGCAACCAGGCGCTCACCGACGGCTACGTCATCCGCACCACGATCAGCAGCCACCTGCAGGCACTCGCCAACCACGCCTTGCGCAGTCGGCTCGAAGACTACGACCACCGCCACGGCTACCGCGGTCCGAAAGCCCACGTCGCGCTGCCCAATCCCGCGACGCCCGCCACGCTCGAGAAGGCGCTGTCCGGCTACACCGACCTGAGCGCCCTCGAACCCGCGATCGTCACCGCGGTCAGCACCGATGCGGCGAAGGCCTATGTACAGGGCGGCGAGTCGATCGAGCTGAACGCCGCGGACGTCAAGTGGGCGCTCGGCTACGCGCGCAAGGCCGCGACGGGCGGCAAGGGCGTGGCCTCGATCCTGCGTCCCGGCGACATCATCCGGGTGCGCGACGTGCGCGACGACCCGACCCTCGTCGCCAGCGCGCAATCTTCCAAATCGAAGGGCGCCGATCCGCTGGCGCGCCACTGGGAGCTCGAGCAGGTGCCCGCGGCGCAGGCGGCGATGGTGGTGCTGTCGCCCGACGACGGCGCGGTCGAGGCGCTGATCGGCGGCTTCAATTTCCAGCGAAGCAAGTTCAACCGCGCAGTCCAGGCCATGCGCCAGCCGGGCTCGAGTTTCAAGCCGTTCATCTACTCGGCGGCGTTCACCCGCGGCTATACGCCCGCGTCGATCATCAATGACGCACCGATCGCGCTGCCCGATCCGTCCAAGCCGGGTGGCCTGTGGACGCCGCAGAACGACGACGACAAGTTCCGCGGCCCGATGCGTCTGCGCGAAGCGCTGGCGCAGTCGGTCAACTTGGTTGCGGTGCGCCTGCTGGACGCGGTGGGCGTGCGCTACACGCGCGAGTACGCGACCCGTTTCGGATTTCCGCTGGACGCGATCCCGAACAACCTGTCGATGGCGCTCGGCACCGCATCGGTGTCGCCGATGATGATGGCGCGCGGCTACGCGGTGTTCGCCAACGGCGGCTATCTCGTGACGCCGTATTTCATCGCGGAAATCGACAATCGCGACGGCAAGGCCATCTACAGGGCCGACCCGGTGCGGGCTTGCGCCGACTGTGAGTCGCGCTTGTTGAGTGAAGATCCTTCTCCGTCGTCTTCGTCGGCGGCGGCGCCGGCATCAGCCGTAGCCGTGACTGCCTGGACGGCGGGCGATCCCACCACCGTCGGTGGCACCGCCAATGCGCTGACGCGCGGCGAACCGGGCAATCCGCTGCTGGCC
>JBOHYX010000487.1:0-1939 GCA_050738115.1 Rhodanobacteraceae bacterium | reverse complement strand
CCTGGTTGGTCTGGATGGCACCGTAGACCTCGACCGTCTTGCTGACCGACTCCGGCTGCACGATCACGCGCAGGCCGTTCGCGAGCGTGAACGAGGCGGGGTTGGTCTTGAGGTCCGGGAGCGTCAGTTTGGCGAAATCGGCCTTGGCCCACGCGGGCAGCGTCACCGGTCCGCTCGGCGTGCCGGCGAAGCTCTCCGCTCCGCCGAAGCCCTTGTTCATCGATGGCTTGCCCGAGGAGGTCGGGGTCAGGATCGCGGTGATCGCGTGCGCCGGATTGAAAATGCGCTTGGCGAGCGCGTCGACTTCTTCCGGCGTCACCGCGGCGATCGCGGCGCGGATGTCGTCGGGAGACGCGCCGTCGCGGAACGCCAGCGCCTGCGACCAGGCGTTGGCCAACCCGGGCACCGAGTTCTTCTTGTACTCGAGATCCGCGATGGCCTTGTGCTTGGCTGCCGTCACCAGGTCGGCTGGAACCCCCTTGGACGCGGCCTCGGCGATGATGGATTTGAGATTGTCCAACACCTTCTGCGAGTCTCCGCCGCGGGGAAATCCCGCCACCGCGAAACCGATCCCCGCGTGCGGCATGAAGGCGCCCTGGAACTGGCCGAACAGCGCCTTGCCGGTCAGCCCCATCGCAAACAGGTTGCCGCGCTTGGAGGAGAGCGCATCCGACAACACGAGGGCCGTCGCGTAGTCCTTGTCGCGCAGGCCCGGAATCCGCCAGCCCAACGCGGCTACCCCGACCGGCAAATCGGTGGGCAATTTCACCGTCTGCGCCGCCATCGGCTTGAAGTTGAACTGCGGCCGCGCCGGCAGCGTCTTCTTCGGAATGTCCGCGAACAGCGACTTCACCTGCTGCAAGGTCGATGTCGGATCCACATCGCCGGCAATGACCAGGATTGCGTTGTTGGGCGCATACCACGCGTTGTGGAATTTTTTCAACTCCGCAGCCGTGGTCTTGTTGAACGAAGGCCGCGTGCCGAGCCCGGTCCAGGCATAGGGCGTGCCCGCGAACATGTGCGCGTCCAGCTGCGTCACGAACTTGTAGATCGGATTGGAGTTGTCGCGCGAGACTTCCTGCTCGATCGCGCCGCGCTCTTTTCCCCAAGCCGCCTGCGTCATGTCAACGCCACGCATCCGGATCGCGGCGATGTGCAGCGCGACGCCCAGATCCTTGGCCGGCACCGTGAAGTAATACTGGGTGACGCCATTCGTCGTGTCGGCGTCGAAACTGCCGCCCATGTCGGAGGCGATCGCCAGCAACTGGTTCTTGTTCAAGCCCGGGCTGCCGCGGAACATCATGTGTTCCACCGCGTGCGCGGTACCGGGGAAGCCCTGCGGCACCTCGTCGGAACCGACCAGGTAATTCATCTCGGTGGTCACGACCGGCGCCAGCGTGTCGCGCACGATCACCACCTTCAGGCCGTTGTCCAACGTCGCCCGCGTGACGTTCGCATCGTTGGACTGCGCCATCGCGGTACCCGCCACGCTGGTACCCAGCAGCAGTGCAATCGCCGCTGCCAGCGCCTTCATTTGCCGTTTCATGCCAACCTCCAGTGCCGAGAACCCTGAGGACCATCGCAGGCAAAGCACGACCCGCGTCCATTCTGCAATCCGGTGAACCTTGCGCGTCGAAGGCGCCCGCAAGCCGGCGGCGCAGGACGCATCGACACAGGACCGCTCGTCGCACTGGCGCGCCGGGTTCGCGGACGGCGTTCGCCCACGGCAGGCTGCGCGCCGAAGGTTCAGCCAGCGAAGCATTCCAATCGGCGGGTGAAAGCGCCGTGAATCGTCGGCATGCACCCGCCGGTTTCAAGCCTCTGCGGGCCGCTTTTCGGAGGCCACGTAGTGCGGCTCGACCACTGGCGCCCGCGTCGACATCCACAGCAGCGCGATTCCGACGATGATCAGAGGGATGGATTGCACCTGGCCCATGGT
>JBOHYX010000486.1:0-1945 GCA_050738115.1 Rhodanobacteraceae bacterium | reverse complement strand
GGCGGCGCTGCTCGGTCGTGACGCTGTGGTCGTGTTCGAGCGCCCTGCCCGCGCCTTGCCGCTGTTCCTCGAGCGCCTTGACGCGCGCATCACGTTCACGGATGCGCTCGTTCAAGCCTTCGATCCGCTCGGTCAGTTGGGCGACGGACACCTCCTGCGCCTGCGCGTGGTGACGTGCCTTGGCGTAGCCGGCGATCGCCTTCTCGAGCTGGGTCGATGCATCCGCAAGCTGGTTTTCGAGGTCGGTGATTTGGCCGCGCTGCTGCTCGATCACCGCCGAGCGCTCCGCGAGTGCCGCCTCCGACCGGCGCTTCGCGCCGGCGATCACTGCGTCGGCCTCGGCGTGCAGGCGGGTTGAAAGTTGCGTGACCAGGTCCTGCATGGCGGCGCCCACCGGCGTCTGCGTGCCCGGGAAATCGCCCTCCGCGCCGTCCGGCGCGCCGAGATGATAAGGAACGTCCTGCGCGATGCCGCCCTTGGCCAGCATTTCGACGATGGCTCCGGTTGCCGGTCGGAGGCTACGCACCGCCGATCCGTGGGAGGCCGCTTCAACGTCCGCGTTGTGGATCCTGAGTTCTGCCATGGCGATCACCCCGCCTGCTCCGTGTGGCGAAGACTATGCGCTTCGCAACGTCGAGACTGCGTGCAGGCGGCGGCTCGCAGTGCAGGCGGAGCCAGACGCCTGGCCACGGAGTTGCACGGATCGCCGCTTCAGGCTAGCCGCGGCCGGCGCCCGTTCCGAGCACGCGGTCCAGCTCGCGGTCGAAATCACGGAGTGCGGCCCCGCCGTCGCCCTCGAACGAGGCGCCGTGCATGATCGCAAGCGTCCGCGGCGCGAGGGCGGCGAGGCGGGCGAGGGTCCCCGGCGTGCCGCGCGCGTACGGGATCGAATCGTGGAACGGGCCGTGCTGGCCTTCCTCCAGGTCGTGCACCGCGCGTTCGAGCACCGCGTCCGCGAGCGGCGCGGGCGCGCCGTGCTGCAGCAGCAGGTCCGAGCAGAACAGCGTGTGCGCGGTTTCGTCGTGGAGCAGGCTGGACTCCCAGTTGTGCGGTACGTAGGGCGTGACCAGGAAGCGGAACGTGTGGCGTCCGGTCGTGAACGTCGCGTCATCGTCCAGCACCCGCGGCGGCCGCGCGGAAAAATCGTTGATGCAGGTGGTCGCGGCGACGAGGCCCGCGAGCGGCGTCGCGTGGGGCGCGACGTCGAGCCAGCGGTTGAGCGAACCACACTCGTCCGCCTCGAAGTGGCTGAACCCGATCCAGCGCAGCGACGACACGTCGATCAGCGAGTGGGCCGCCGCCAGCACCTCCGGGAACAGCGCGTTCGAGCCGGTGTGATAGAGCAGCGGTTCGTCGTCGCGCACCAGGAACTCGTTGAATTGCAGATCCGCCGGTTTGAAGTACACCGAAATCCGGAACACGTCCGGCGCAATTTCCGTTATGTCGCTCATCGTGGGCCTCGCAATCGAAAAGGGGCTTACGGCAGTCCGGAACCTGATCGGCTTCAATTTTCTCAGCTGGTCATTCCGGGGCTGCCCGCGCTTTTTGCGGGCAGAACCCGGAATCCAGCTCTTGTACCTCGTGAAGCAACGGCTGGATTCCGGGTTCGACCCGCGGTGAAGCGGCGGGTCGCCCCGGAAAGACGAGAAAAAAATTGATCCGCAACCGAGTCGTATCTCGTGAGGAGCCGGAAGCGTCGGTGTGCCGCCACCAGGCATCACGCGCCGTGGCCGCGTGTGTTGCATGATACGCCCTGGCGCGGGTCGGAACCGCCGCGCCACGCGGTAGGGTTCGCGCCCCAGGTCGATGCACATGCCTCTGCAGAATCGTGTCACGCCGTTTGGTCGCCTCGAGGCGGTTTCCGCCCGCGGCGGGTGGCTCGGCAATCGCGGCATCCTGCACGACGACCGTCGGCAAATCGTCGCGCAGTGGCGCACCAAGGCGT
>JBOHYX010000485.1:0-1948 GCA_050738115.1 Rhodanobacteraceae bacterium | reverse complement strand
GCGCCGAACAACGCGATCCTCGTGATCGCGGGCGACATCGACCCGGCCGCGACACTCGCCGAGGTGAAAGATCTGTTCGGCGACATTCCGCGCAAGTCGCTGCCGGCAAGGCCGACGTTCGATTTCAAGGCGATGCAGGCGAAGACGATCAAGCTGCCGACCGACCTTCCGGTCGGCGTCACCGCGCTGGCGTGGCGCTTCCCCGGGCTCAAGGACAAGGATTATGCGACTGCGCAGGTGCTGTCCGACGTGATGGCGTCCAAGCGCGGCAAGCTGTTCGAGATGGGCTTGAACGGGCAGGCGCTGTTCGGCCAGTTCGCCGGCAATTTCATGCCGCGCGCCGGCATCGCGTTCGCGATCGCGGGCTTCCCCCGCGGTGGCGATTCGGCGAAGGTGCTGAAGAGCCTTGAGGCCATCATCGCCGAGGCCGCCGCCAACGGCGTGCCGGCCGACCTCGTCACGGCCGCGAAGAACAAGGCGATCGCCGACCTCGAATACCAGAAGAACTCGGTACCCGGCCTCGCCAACGCATGGTCGGACGCGCTGGCGTTCCGTGGTGGCGAATCGCCCGACGACATCCGTGCCGCAATCGAGGCGGTGACGCCGGAAGACGTCGACGCGCTGGCCAAGCGCATCTTCAATCCCGCGCACGCGATCACGGCGATCCTGACGCCCGAATCCTCGGGCAAGCCGTCCGCCAGCAAGGGCTTCGGCGGCGCGGAGAGTTTCGGCGGTGAGCCGAGCGGCTCCGTGACGCTGCCGGACTGGGCCAAGGCGGCGTTTGCCAAGCTCGAACCACCCAAATTCACGACCGACCCGACCTCGTTCACGCTCGTCAACGGCCTGCGCGTGATCGTGCAACCGGAAAAGGTCAGCAAGACCGTGGAAGTGGTCGGCCAGATCGACACCAACCAGGACCTGCAGGCGCCCAAGGGCCAGGAAGGCATTTCCGACGTGCTGGGCTCGCTGTTCAACTTCGGCACGACCAGCATGGACCGCCTGCAGTTCCAGGCGGCGCTGGATGCCATCAGCGCTCACGAGAGCGCGGGCTCGAGCTTCTCGCTGGCGGTGCCGGCTGCGAACTTCGCCCGCGGCATGCAACTCCTCGCCGACAACCAACTGCATCCGGCCATGCCGGAGCAGGCATTCGCGGTGATGCAGAAGAACCAGCAGGGCGCGGTCGCGGGGCTCAACCAGTCGCCGGATTTCCTCAACAACCTGCACCTCGACCAGGCGCTGTACCCGGCGGGCGATCCCGACCTGCGCTACGCGACGCCGCAGTCGGTCGCGAACCTGACGCTCGCGGACGTCAAGCAGTACTACGGGCAGACGTTCCGTCCCGACATGACCACGATGGTGATCATCGGTGACGTTACGCCCGATGAAGCGCGCAAGGTCGCCGAAGCCGCGTTCGGAAGCTGGAAGGCGGCGGGCCCGAAGCCGAACACCCACTATCCCGCGGTGCCGGACAACAAGGCCAGCGAATCCCACACGCCGGATTCGTCCGCGGTGCAGGATTCAGTGACGCTCGCCGAGACGATCCCGATGGGCTACAACAGCGATGGCCGCTTCGCGCTGTACCTCGGCAACCAGATCCTGGGCGGCGGCTTCGATGCGCACCTGATGCGGGACCTGCGCAGCCGGGCGGGGCTCGTGTACGGCGTCGGCAGCAGCGTCAGCCTGCAGAAGCATCGCGGCCAGTTCAGCGTCAGCTACGGCAGCGATCCCGACAAGGTCGCCCAAGCCCGCACGATGGTGATCCGCGACGTCAAGCAGATGCAGACGACGCCGGTGACCGCGGCCGAACTGCACGCCGCCAAAGGCAAGATGCTCAGGATGCTCGCGCTCGGCCAGTCGAGCTTCGACTCGATCGCCGGCAACTTCCTCACGCTTGCGATGCAGGGCAAGCCGCTCGATGCCGATGCGATCGCGGCGAAGAAGTACATGG
>JBOHYX010000484.1:0-1968 GCA_050738115.1 Rhodanobacteraceae bacterium | reverse complement strand
GACGCGCGTTCCGCAGCAGTTCGTCATCGTGATCGAAGAAACCGCGGTTCACGAAATAGTGGTTCTCGATGCCGGCGAAGGCGAGCGCAAACGCATCGCCCGCGCTCGCCGCAATGTACGCCTCGTCCTGCAACAGGAAGCTGGTCGAAGCCTCCCACGTCGACCACGCGCGCGCGGCGGCGAGCCGCGTGGCAGCATCGCCCGAGATCAGGCGCTTGTGATACGCCATGATCAGGTCGCCGCGCTCGGCTTCCGGAATCGGCGCGAGGTATTTCTCCCACGCATCCGGATACAGCATGTCGCAGCCTTTCTGGTAGAACCATTCCAGCTCCGCGCGCCGCAACAGGAAAATCCCGCGCAGCACCAGCTCGGCAACGCGATCGGGATGCGCCTCCGCGTACGCGAGCGCGAGCGTCGAACCCCACGAACCGCCAAACACCTGCCAGCGGTCGATCCGGAGATGCTCGCGCAACCGTTCGATGTCGGCCACGAGATCCCAAGTGGTGTTTTCGCGCAACTCGGTGTTCGGCGTGGAGCGCCCGCAACCGCGCTGGTCGAACAACACGATGCGATACACGCGCGGGTCGAAGAAGCGCCGGCACTTGGCGTTGCAACCGGCACCCGGGCCGCCGTGCAGGAACACCACCGGTTTGCCATGCGGAGCGCCGCATTGTTCGTAGTACAGCGTGTGCAGCCTGGAAACCGGAAGCTTGCCGCTGTCGAACGGCTCCACCTCCGGATACAGGCGCAGGCGCTTGTCGGGCATGTCCATCCGCGTCGTTTCATCCTGCAACCGAATCGCGCTAGCCTAGCACTCCTTTGCCGCAAGGCGCCGCCGCGCATGCCATGAAGACCTCGTTTCCGAAGAAGGACATCAAGATCGTGCTGCTCGAAGGCATCCACCAGAGTGCCGTCGAGGCCTTCCACGCGGCGGGCTACAGCCAGATCGATCACCACGCCAAGGCGCTGCCGCGCGCGGAACTGTTCCACGCGATTGCCGACGCACACATCGTCGGCCTGCGCTCGCGCACCCAACTCGACGCCGAGGCGATCGCGCACACCCGGCGTCTGCTCGCGATCGGCTGCTTCTGCATCGGCACCAACCAGGTCGACCTGAAGCAGGCGCGCGAACTCGGCGTGCCGGTGTTCAACGCGCCGTACTCCAACACCCGCAGCGTCGCCGAGCTGGTGATCGCCGAAGCGATCCTGCTGATGCGGCGCGTGCCCGAACGCAACACCGAATGTCATCGCGGCGGCTGGGGCAAATCCGCGGAAGGCAGTTTCGAGGTGCGCGGCAAGACGCTCGGCATCGTCGGCTACGGCCACATCGGCACGCAGGTCGGCGTGCTCGCCGAAGCATTGGGCATGCACGTGCTGTTCCACGACATCGAAGCCAAACTCGCGCTCGGCAACGCCAGTCCGGCGCACGACCTCGCGGACCTGCTGGCGCGTGCCGATGTCGTGACGCTGCACGTGCCGGCGACGCCGGCGACGGCGGGCATGATGGGCGCCGCCGAGATCGCGCGGATGCAGCCGGGCGCGATGTTGATCAACGCCTCGCGCGGGAACGTCGTCGACATCGACGCGCTGGCGGCGGCACTGCACGAGAAGCGGCTCGCCGGCGCCGCCGTGGACGTGTTTCCGGTGGAGCCGAAGAGCCGCGAGGAAACCTTCGAGTCGCCACTGCGCGAATTCGACAACGTGCTGCTCACCCCGCACGTGGGCGGCAGCACCCAGGAAGCGCAGTACAACATCGGCACCGAGGTCGCATCGAAGCTGGTGCGCTACAGCGACAACGGCTCGACACTGTCGGCCGTGAATTTTCCCGAGGTGTCGTTGCCGGAGAACGTCGGCAGCCGTCGCCTGCTGCACATCCACCACAATGTGCCGGGCGTGCTCTCGCGCATCAACGAGGTGTTCTCGCGCGGCGGCGTCAACATCAACGGCCAGCACCTGCAAACCGACGGC
>JBOHYX010000483.1:0-1969 GCA_050738115.1 Rhodanobacteraceae bacterium | reverse complement strand
ACCAGCTACGCCGGGACGCATCGTCCATACCATCCGGGGATTTTCATGAAAGCCAATCGCCTCGCCGTCGCACTCGCCGCGCTGCTGTTGTGCAGCGCGCCCGCGTTCGCCGCACCACCCTCCAGCGCCTCCAGTTCCGCGTCCGCATCCTCCTCCGACACGCACGGGAGCGGCAGCCAGCCTGACGGCCTTGTCCAGCGGCTGATGAAGCCGCTGTCGTCCACCACGCATGGCACCGTCACCGTGGAAGGCAAGTCGATCAGCTATGAAGCGGTCGCCGGCACGCTGGTCCTCGACGGCACCGGCGTCAAGGAAGGCACGCCGCAGGTGGCGATGAGTTACGTCGCCTACTTCAAGCAGGGCGCCGATTCGTCCAAACGTCCGGTCACCTTCATCTACAACGGCGGCCCCGGTTCCTCGACGGTGTGGCTGCACATGGGCGCATGGGGTCCAAAGCGCATCGTTACCAACGACGACACCCATACCGCGGCCGCGCCCTACCAGGTGGTCAACAACGAATACAGTCTGCTGGATGCCAGCGACCTCGTGTTCATCGACATGCCGGGAACCGGCTTCGGCCGCCTGCTCGCCCAGGGCAGGGATGACGCTGCACGCGAGAAGAGCCACAAGGAACTGGCCAAGGAGGTTTGGGGCATCGACGGCGATGCACAGGCCTTCTCGCGTTTCATCACCCAGTTCCTGTCCCGATACGGCCGCTGGAACTCGCCGAAGTACCTGTTCGGCGAAAGCTACGGCACCACCCGTTCGGCGGTGCTCGCGAACGTCCTGCAAACGCAATACAACGTCGACCTCAACGGCGTGATGCTGCTGTCGCAGATCCTCAACTTCTCGCTCAGCATCGATGGCGCCGACATGAACCCCGGCGTCGACATGTCCTACGTGCTGGGGCTGCCGACCTTCGCCGCCACCGCGTGGTACCACCACAAGCTGCCGAAATACAACGGCGGCGGCCTCGCGCCGTTGCTTGCCGAAGCCACCAAATGGACGACCACCGATTACGAGCAGGCGCTGGCCGCGGGCTCGACCTTGAGCGCGGAGAGGAAACAGCAGATCGCCGAAAAGCTGAGCGATTACACCGGCCTTCCGGTCGCCTACCTGCTGAAGGCGGACCTGCGCGTGACCGGCGGCATGTTCGAGCAGGAACTCCAGGCCGCTACCGACACCACCACCGGACGGCTCGATACGCGCTTCTCGGGCCCGTCGATGGATCCGCTTGGCAAGGACTCCGACTACGACCCGCAATCGGCTGCCATCAGCGCGGCGTACGTGTCGGCCTTCAACCACTACGTGCGCAGCACCCTCAAGTTCGGCGACGGCATGACGTTCCGGCCTTCGGTGTACGGCGCCGACGACTTCCACTGGGACTGGAAGCACAAGGCACCGGGCGAGCGCTTCTCGCGCGGTGGCACGCCCAACGTGATGCTCGACCTCGCGGTGGCGATGAAATACAACCCCAACCTCAAGGTCAAGCTGTTCGGCGGCTTCTACGACCTCGCCACGCCCTATTACACGGCCGTGTACGAGATGCAGCACCTGCCGATTCCGGAATCGCTGCAGCGGAACATCAGCTACGCCTTCTACCCGTCCGGGCATATGGTGTACGCGCACCTGCCCTCGTTGAAGCAACTGCACGACGATGCCGCAGCGTTCATCGAGGCGACGGACAACCAGGGCAAATCGAACAGGCAGAACCTGTAACGCGCACTCTCGGAACCTCAACCGGCGCGACGTGTTCGCGCCGGTTTTTTCATTCCTTGAAGTAGGGCGGGTTTCAACCCGCCACCACCAGGTGGGTCAAGACCCACCCTACTTCCGAACAGACGCGACGCGTTCGCGCCGGTTTTTCATTCCCGCTCGAAGCGCGCGATCTCTTCGAGCGCTGCCTGCGCGCGGACGATGCTGCGGCCGGCGCTGTGGTCTTCGATCATTTGCGCGCGTCCCATTCGTC
>JBOHYX010000482.1:0-1975 GCA_050738115.1 Rhodanobacteraceae bacterium | reverse complement strand
GGCCACCACCATCTGGCCCGCGCGCGCACCGTCGCGGGCGTCCGGGGGAATCAGCACGTCCTGGTGCAGGCGCCGGTCGTCGGGATCGACCACGGTGACGCCGTGTGCCTCGACCACGCGCCCCACCAGCCGCGGCGGCCGGCGTTCCAGCACCTCGCGGATCGCGCCCTGGCGGCGACCACGGCGGTCGATGCCGACCACCGAGGCCAGCACCCGGTCGCCGTGCAGCACCTGGCGCATCTGCGCGGGTGACAAATACAAATCCTCGCCGCCCTCGTCCGGGCGGAGGAAACCGTAACCATCCGCGTTCGCCAGCACCGTGCCCGCGATCAGGCCGATGCGCTCGGCGGGCGCGACGCCGCCGCGGCGGCTCTGCAACAACTGGCCATCGCGCAGCATCGCGCGCAGGCGCTTGTCGAGCGCCTCGCGGCGCTCCGCGTCGTCGATGCCGAGTGCTTCGGCGATGGCGTCCGCGCGCAGCAGGCTGCCGCGCTCGGCCAGCAGCGCGAGGATCGCCTCGCGACTCGGGATGGGGTGTTCGTAGCGGCGCGCCTCGCGTTCGGCGTGCGGGTCGATGAAACCGCCGGCATCGCGCGCACGCTTGTTGCGCGCTGCCGGTTTGGCCGGCGCCGGCTGGTGTTGCTGCGATGCTGCGCGATCGTGACTGCCGGTTTTCGAGGCCGCGGCCGATTTGCGCGCGGAGCGGGACGACGGACGGTTGCGTCTGGGCATTCCACCAGCGTCGCGGCGCGGCCCCTCGAAAGCAAGCGCCGCCCGGCGTCGCCGGGCGGGTCCGCGGCAGTTACGGCGCCCTGTTCGCCTGCAGGTTTTCAACGCTCGCGAGCGACTCGGTCACGTGCTGGACCGGGGTCAGATGATCGGCTTCCGACGACAGCACCTTGACGACGTTGCCCTCGCGGTTCAGCACGAACGTCGTGCGCGCGAAGAAGCCGTGGGTCACGGGCTGCCCGCGCACGTCGATCACGCCCTTCTGCGGCGGAAAACGCTTGACGCCATACTGCGCGGCGATCTTGCCTCCCGGATCGGACACCACCGCGAATTTGCCGGCGCAATACTTCGGGTCGGATGAAAATTCGTTGAGCCGCGCGACCGAATCCTCGGACACGCCGATGATGGTGGCGCCGGCCTTAACGAACTTGGCCTTCTCCTGCGCGAAGGTGTGCGCCTCGAGATCGCAGCCGCCGGTGTAGGCGGCCGGGAAGAAGTAGACCACCACGGGCCCTTTCGCCAGTGCCTGCTTCAACGAAAACGTGAAATCCTTGCCCGCCTGGCTGGCGGTCGCGGTGAAATCGGGCGCCGTCGCGCCGGGCACCAGCGCGGCCAACGCCGGCACCGCGAGCAGCGCCGCCATCGCACCGGCCACGAACAAACCCACGAGTCGATTGTTCATTGCGAAGTCCTCTTGTGACCGGGATCACGCTAGCACGAAGCGTTGGCCATTTCAGGTCCACGCTGTCGAATCGCGCACAGCAATTCTCATTACGGCTCCGTCGGGTTCCACAGCGGTTGCGAAATGCCCATGCCTTGTGTGGGAGCGGGCGGTGCCCGCGATGGGTCTCGCCGCGAGCTGTCCCTGCCGCGGTCTGTCACATTCGTCGCGGCGACCCGCCGCTCCCACAGCGGTTGCTGACGCCATAATTGGAATTGCTGAATCGCGCAACTTTCAATTGACAGTCCCGCGAGCGCACGGCTATGGTACGCAGCCCGGTTGCGCGACGACCTGCGACCGGACGCGTGCCCAGGTGGCGGAATTGGTAGACGCACCAGCTTCAGGTGCTGGCGGGGCGACCCGTGAAGGTTCGAGTCCTTTCCTGGGCACCATTTTTTTGCAATCGTCCATGATTGCCGCATGTGTCGGGTTGAGCCAACGCACGCGCCCGCGCCGTGGGTGCACGAGGTCGGGCGTGCGAGGCCCGCCATTCGTTGAGCGCCTCCCCCGGTCGCGCCTCAGCGC
>JBOHYX010000481.1:0-1985 GCA_050738115.1 Rhodanobacteraceae bacterium | reverse complement strand
GTTCCGCGCACCGACTGGCGACGGCGGCGATGTCGAGGCAGTCGCGACGCCAACCGCCGCCTCCACCCCGCGCAAACCGCAACGCGTCAACACGCAGCGGCGCGCGCGAGCGACCGAACAACGCCGCTCGGACTCGTCGGCACACGGCGGTGCACGGCGCAGCGCCCGGGACGGCGAATCGCGTCGCACGCGCCAGTCGAACGCGCAGCAGCAGAAATCCGCGCGATCTCGTTCCGGCAAGCCCGGCGCGGAAGACCCGAACAGGCAACCACGCCCGGCACGGCAGGCCGCGACCGCCGCCGCAAATCCCCAGTCCGAACCGCGTGCGCCCGAGCCCAAAGCCGCGCCCCAGGCAGGCGAGGGCGCAACGCGCGCGCCGACGCAGCCCGCTGCGGACGCTCCAGTGCCGGCCCCCGACGTAACTGGCACCAAAACCACCGAGCAGCAAGCCGCCAGGCCCGACGCCGCTTCGGCCGCCGCCGACTCCCGGACCGGAGACGCAGCCGCGGCCGGCACCGGCAAGCGTCGGCGCGGACGCCGTGGCGGACGCCGCCGCCGGCATTCGGGTGCCACCCAGGACGGCACCGCGCCCAGCACGCCGCGCGACATCGACGACGAGGATGCCGACCGCAACGTGCGCGACCACGCTCCGGCGGCAACGGGCGCCGACGCGCCGCGAGTCCCGAAGCCCCAATCACCTGCAGCGCCGGCAGCGGCGAGCGAACCGCGCCCCGCACCGGACGCGCCTGCGCGTCCCGCCACATCGCCGGCACCACCATCCTCGGCTGCGGTCGCACCGCCGCCGCGCGCGCCGCAACGGCCGGGCAACCCGCAGGAACTCGCGCCCGCGACACCCGTTTCCATGCCGCGACCGCAGCCGGCGCCATCGCCGCTCCCCGCCACCACCATCGCTGCGGCGGCGAAGCCGGAGCCGGTCACGGCGTCGCTGTTTGCAGCGCCACCCGCCCCGAGGGCCGCGCAGCCGGTGGCGCGCAATCCGGCCATTCCGACGCCGCATCCGCTGGCGGGCGCGATCCATCCGATCCTGAGCTCGGACGCGTTGCCCAAGTCGCAGGCAACGGCCTCATCCAAGCCTGCTCCGGTATCGGGCGCCGGCCCGACGGATACCAAACCGCAAGGGTGAGGCACCACGCACGGATGATGCGATACCGCGTCCGCGGCACCATCGACTCAGATGCGCGCCGGCGAGTCGTCCAGCAGGCCGTGCCTCGACAGCACGCGCACGAGCGCGACCGTATGCTGGATGCCCAGCTTGTCGAACAGCCGCTGCTTGTAGGTGGATACGGTCTTCGGGCTCAGGTACAGGCGACTCGCGATGTCCTTGACCTGCAGGCCGCGCGCCAGCATCAGCGCGACTTCCAGCTCGCGCGGCGCGAGTGACTCCAGAGGCGAGGCATCCCCATCCACCGCGGCCAGCGCCATTTCGCGCGCGATCGCGGCATCCAGGTAACGCCGCCCCTGTGCCACCGCGCGCACGGCCGTAAGCAGCTCGTCCGCCGGACAGCCCTTGGTGAGATAACCGAGGGCGCCCGACTGCAGCAACCGGCGCGGAAACTGCGCATCCTGCACGACCGTGAGGATCACGATGCGGGTCGGAAGCCCGGCGCGCTGCACGCGTTCGGTCAGTTCGATGCCACTCATGCCGGGCATCTGCACGTCGACCAGGGCGAGGTCGGGCTTGATGGCGCGGATCAGCTTCAGGCCATCTTCGGCGTTGCTGGCCTCGCCCACCACTTCGATGTCGGATTGCGCCGCCAGGATCAGGCGGAACCCGGAACGTACCAATTCATGATCGTCCACCAACACCACGCGTATCATGGCGTGCCCCCGTGTCGATGCGTTTCCGCGGCAAAACCCTAAACCGCCCCACCGCCGATTGCAAGGGTCGATCCCGAAAATTCGGTGTTCCTCGATTTCTTCAACACCGGCGTACCGTGATGCGGAGCGCCGGCACAATGCCGGCA
>JBOHYX010000480.1:0-1988 GCA_050738115.1 Rhodanobacteraceae bacterium | reverse complement strand
CCAGATCGAGCGTTATCCGGACGCCAGCCTGGTCGAGGCGACGCTCGCGACCGGGCGCACCCATCAGATTCGGGTGCACGCCGCGCACGCCGGCCATCCGCTTGCCGGCGACCCGAAATACGGCGGGCGCGACGCCAACAAGCGGTTCCGCCAGGTTGGCCTCACGCGCCTGTTCCTGCACGCCGCCCGCTTCGAGTTCGATCTTGGCGAACGCGCCTACAGCTTTTCCGCGCCGCTGCCGGATGACCTGCGCGTGGTGCTGGATCGGCTCGCTTTGGGGTAGGTTGGGGTGAGTCCGGCTCTATCGGACGAACCCCAACACCATGTTTCGGCAATGTTGGGGTTCGCATGAAGCCGCTCACCCCAACCTACAACGGCATTGGTGCGCACAGTGCCACTGGTAGAATTGCGGCTTTTCCAGTGACCGGGAACCGCGCATGCAACTGACCATCTTCGGAACGGGCTACGTGGGTCTCGTCACCGGCACCTGCCTTGCCGAGATGGGCAACCACGTGCTGTGCATGGACGTGGACACGGACAAGATCACGCGGCTCGAACAGGGCGCAATCCCGATCTTCGAGCCGGGGCTGGAACCGCTGATGAAGCGCAACCACGCGGCGGGCCGGCTCGCGTTCACCACCGATGCGAAGGCCGCCGTTGCGCACGGCGACGTCATCTTCATCGCCGTCGGCACGCCGCCGGACGAGGATGGCAGCGCGGATCTCAGGTACGTGCTCGCGGTCGCTCGCAGCATCGGCGAACACCTCGACCGCTACGCCGTGGTCGTCGACAAGTCGACCGTGCCGGTCGGCACGGCCGACCGCGTGCGCAGCGAAATCGGAGCAGCGCTGCAGCGCCGCGGGGCGGACGTCTCGTTTGACGTGGTCTCCAATCCGGAATTCCTCAAGGAAGGCGATGCGGTCAACGACTGCATGAAGCCTGACCGCATCATCGTCGGCGCGTCCTCGACGCGCGCGATCGATGCCGTGAAGACCCTGTACGCGCCGTTCAACCGCAACCACGAACGCATCGTGGTGATGGACGAGCGTTCGGCGGAACTCACCAAGTACGCCGCCAACGCGATGCTGGCGACCAAGATCAGCTTCATGAACGAAGTGGCGAACATCGCCGAGCGTGTGGGCGCCGACGTCGAGATGGTGCGCCATGGCATCGGCGCCGATCCGCGCATCGGCTACCACTTCATCTATCCGGGGATCGGCTACGGCGGTTCGTGTTTCCCGAAGGACGTGCAGGCGCTGGCGCACACCGCGCAGTCCCATGGCTACGATGCGCGCCTGCTGGGTGCCGTGGAAGCCGTGAACCGCGACCAGAAGCGCAAGCTGTTCGACCTGATGACACGGCATTTCGGCGACACGCTGGACGGCCGCACCATCGCGTTGTGGGGACTCGCGTTCAAGCCCAATACCGACGACATGCGCGAGGCGCCGAGCCGGGTGCTGATGGAAGCGTTGTGGCGGGCAGGCGCGAGGGTGCGCGCGTTCGACCCGCAGTCGCGCCGCGAGACCGCGCGCATCTATGGCGCGCGCGACGCGCTGGTCCTGTGCGATGACCCGTGGTCCGCGCTCGAAGGCGCCGACGCGCTGGCGGTGGTGACCGAATGGAAGGTTTTCCGCAGCCCCGACTTCGCCCGCATCAAGGCGGCGCTGAAGACGCCGGTCCTGTTCGACGGCCGCAATCTCTACGACCCGGCGATGGTCGAGGCGGAGGGCCTTGCGTACTACGGGATCGGGCGCGGGCGCAGCATTGCGCTGGCGGAGGCCTGATGGCATGACGAAGCTGCCCGACGAGCGCATGGACGATCTGGAATTTCGCCTCACCTTCCTCGACGATGCCGTGTCCTCGCTCGGCGACAGCGAGATCCAGCAGTCACGACGCCTGCTGCAGCTCGAAAATGCGCTGGCCGACTTGCGGCGGGAACTTGCGGCACTGCGTACGAGTCTTGCCGACGACGTGCACGACGAGCCTCC
>JBOHYX010000479.1:0-1990 GCA_050738115.1 Rhodanobacteraceae bacterium | reverse complement strand
GGATCGAGTTTGCGGCGGCTGCGGTCGACGCGGGTGCGGTAGTGGTGCTGGCCGAAAGGCCTGGAATCGAGAATGGGGAATCGGGAATCGCCAGTGCCGCGCTGATGCGGCCGGCTCTGGATACGGAATCAACGACGGGCAACCCGGTTCCGGGTGCATCGCAATTGTCGGGTGCTGCTGTTCCGATTCCCGACTCCCGGTTCCCGATTCCCGTTGCATGGATCGACAACCTCCGCTCCCATCTCGGCGCGATCGCCGCGCGCTTCTACGCCGACCCGTCGGCGCAGCTCACGGTGATCGGCGTCACCGGCACCAGCGGCAAGACCTCGACGGTGCAGTTGCTGGCGCAGGCACTCACGCAACTCGGCCATCGCGCGGCGACCATCGGTACGCTGGGTTCGGGCCTGCACGGCGCGCTGCATGCGGGCGAGCGCACCACGCCGGACGTGATCCGCGTGCACGGGTTGCTGGCGGAGTTCCGCGATGCCGGCGCGACGCATGTCGCCGTGGAAGTGTCCTCGCACGCGCTCGACCAGCACCGGGTCGACGGCGTGCATTTCGACGTCGTGGTGTTCACGAACCTCAGCCGCGATCACCTCGACTACCACAAGACGATGGCAGCCTACGGCGCGGCCAAGGCCAAGCTGTTCGCGTGGCCGAACCTGCGCGCGGTGGTCATCAACGTCGACGACGCGTTCGGGCGCACGCTTGTCGCAGGCATTCCCGAACGCACGCGGATCTTGCGCTGCGGCATCCAGTCGGACGACACGGACATCCGCGCGCGCGACGTGCACACGCACTCCGACGGCATCGATTTCGACCTTGCGACGCCGTGGGGCGACGCGCGGGTCCGCAGCCGCCTGCTCGGTCGCTTCAACGTCGCCAACCTGCTGGCCGTGGCCGGCGTGCTGGGCGCGCTCGACGTGCCGTTCGACCAGATCCACACGTCGCTCGAAGCGCTGCAGCCGGTCGCCGGCCGGATGAACCGGGTCGGCGGCGGCGCGCTGCCGCTCATCGTCGTCGACTATTCGCACAAGCCGGACGCGCTCGAGCAGGTGCTGGCGACGTTGCGCGAGCACTGCGACGGACGGTTGACCTGCGTGTTCGGCTGCGGCGGCGAACGCGACGCGGGCAAGCGGCCGATCATGGGCGCGATCGCCGAACGCCTTGCCGACGCCGTGATCGTCACGGACGACAATCCGCGCGGCGAGGATGGCGATGCGATCGTCACCGCGATCGTCGCCGGCATGCGGCACCCCCAGCAGGCGATCGTGGAACGCGATCGAGGCCGGGCCATCGGCGTTGCGATTTCGCAGGCTCGTACCGGCGACGTGATCCTGATCGCGGGCAAGGGGCACGAGGCGTATCAGGAAGCCGCCGGCGGCAAGCGCCCGTTCGATGATCTTCAGGTGGCGCGCGCCACCCTGGGGGCGCCAGCGTGCTGAACCTGCGCCTCAAGGAAATCGCGGTGTGGACGCGTGGCGTCCTCACGGGCGCGGACGCCGACGTGCGCGGCGTATCCACCGATTCGCGCACCCTCGAGTCGGGCGAGCTGTTCGTCGCGCTGGTCGGCGAACGCCACGACGGCCACGACCACCTGACCGAGGCGGTTTCGCGCGGCGCCGCCGGCGCGATCGTGTCGCGCCGTGTCGACGCGGCGTTGCCACAGATCGTCGTGGCCGACACCCTGCACGCGCTCGGCGATCTCGCGAGCGCGGTGCGCGCCCAGCGCGACGTGGCCGTGATCGGCATCACCGGGTCCAACGGCAAGACCAGTGTCAAGGCGATGGCCGCGCACATCCTCGCGCGGCACGGCCGGACGCACGCCAACAGCGGCAGTTTCAACAACGAGATTGGCGTGCCGTTGACGCTGCTCGCGATGCCCGACGACACCCAGTACGCGGTGCTCGAAATGGGCGCGGGCAAGCCGGGCGACATCGCCTATCTCGCCGCAATCGCGCGCCCGCGCATCGGGCTCGTCAACAACGTC
>JBOHYX010000478.1:0-1993 GCA_050738115.1 Rhodanobacteraceae bacterium | reverse complement strand
ACCCATGCCGCGATGGCGCCGGAAGCGCGCCGCGCGGCCGGGATTTCCGACACGCTACTCAGGCTCTCGGTCGGCATCGAAGACATTGCCGACCTCTCGCGCGACCTGCGCGCCGCGCTCGCGCGTGCCGCGGCGACGCAGTCCAGACGCCGGGCCGTGCCCGCATGAGCGCGGTGCTGGCGGAAGCGGCCCTGCCGCGCCTGGCGTCGCAACGCGACATCGCGATCGTGCTGCTGGGTACCGGCAAGGTCGGCGGCGCATTTTTGCAATTGTTGCGCACGCCGGCCGGCGCAAGCCTGCGGCTGGTCGGTGCGGCCAATTCGCGCCACCAGCAGATCCAGCCCGGCGCCTTGGCCGAGCGCCGCCTGCGCGAACGCCTGGACGTCGCGGGTGACGCCCGCGACGACGGCGTCCTGCTGCGGACACTGCACGCAAGCGCGGCGCACGACCGGGTGATCATCGACGCGACCGCGTCGACGGAGCTGGCCACGCGCCACGCCGAATGGCTGGCCGGCGGTTGCCACGTCGTCACGGCCAACAAGGCGCTGGCCGGTGGCGGGCTTGCCGGCTGGCGCGCGCTGGGGGCGGCATGTGCGCGCGACGTGCGCTACGGTGACAGCGCGACGGTCGGTGCGGGCCTGCCGGCGCTTGCGACCTTGCGCCGCCTGCACGCGTGCGGCGACACGGTGACCCGGATCGAGGGCGTGTTCTCGGGATCGTTCTCCTACCTCTTCAACCATTACGACGGCCGGCAGCCGTTCTCGACCCTGGTACGCGACGCCTGTGCGCTCGGTTATACCGAGCCCGATCCGCGCGCCGACCTTTCCGGCGAGGACGTGGCGCGCAAGCTGCTGATCCTCGCCCGCGCTGCCGGCTATCCGCTCGAGCGCGCCGACATCGAAGTCGAGAATCTGGTGCCGGAGACGTTGCGTGCCGTGTCGCAAGCGGAGTTCCTGGATCGCCTCGGCGAGGTGGATGCGGCGATGTCGGCGCGCTTCACGGCTGCGGCGAGCCGCGAGCATGGGCTGCGCTATATCGCGCGATTCGACGTCGGCGGCGGTGCGCGGGTCGGTTTGGCCGAAATCCCGGCCGATCACCCCGCGGCGCACCTGCTCGGCGCCGACAACCTGTTCGCGTTCCGCACCGCGCGCTACGCGCAGCGGCCGCTGCTGATCCAGGGCGCTGGCGCAGGACCGGAGGTCACCGCGCAGGCGCTGCTGGGCGACGTGCTGGCGCTGGATTGAGCGTCGCGCCGGTCAGCGTCCGGTCATGCGCTCGGCGGTTGCCTCGTCGGGCGGGACCATCAGCGCGTCCGGGTGCGTCTCCGCTTCCAGCTTGATCGCATCGATTTCCGGCGTGCGCCAGCCGCAGGCGAGCCCCCACGCGAAAAAGCCCACGGCGACCGCCGCCACGACCAGCAAATCCCAACCGTAGGGCAGGTAGCCGTGGCCACCGAACCGGGTGCTGCCGCCCCATGACAGCACCGCAACGGCTGGCAGGTAGAAGACCAACCACAGCGCGCCGCGCACCTGCAGGACGAGGTCGGTGCCGCCGCGCTTGACCGCGTACCAGAACCACACCGGCAGCGCGATCACCATCAGGAGGATGATTTCGCCGGTACGCGGCCAGCGCGCCCAGTACAGGAGTTCGGTCGCGAACACGAACGCCAGTCCCGCGACGACGCGCAGCAGCGGAATCCTGAGCGGACGATCCAGGTCGGGCGCGGTGCGTCGCAGTACCGACACGCTCACCGGTCCCGTGAGATAGGAAATGATGGTCGCGACCGAAATCACTTCGGCGGGCGTCGCCCTAGCGCGGAAGAAGAACAGGAAGATGAACGCGACCACGAGGTTCAGCCGCATGGCCGGGCGCGGAATGCCGTAGCGCGGATGCACGCGGCCGAAAATCTTCGGCAAGGTGCCGATGCGCTCCATGCCATAGAGCATCCGCGCGGTGGTCGTGGTGTAGGTCGCGCCGGTTCCCGACGGGCTGA
>JBOHYX010000477.1:0-1997 GCA_050738115.1 Rhodanobacteraceae bacterium | reverse complement strand
ATTTCGACGCGCGCAGCTACGGCTATGGCAAGTTGAGCGATCTCGTCGCCGCGACGAGCTTGTTCGAGATCGAACGCCGCAGCGCCGGCGAAGGCCGTCCCAAGGCGATCCATGTGCGCAACCGCAGCCAACCTGCGCGACGCTGACGCGCCGGCACTCGTCGAAATCCTGCGCACGCAACTACGCGACGCCGCTCCACCCGCGCTGTGCGTCGCCTTCAGCGGCGGCCCCGATTCGACCGCGCTGCTGCACGCGCTGGCGCAACTGCCCGAGGCTCGTGAACGCAAGCTGCGCGCACTGCACATCGACCATGGCTTGCACCCCGACAGCGCGATGTGGGCACATCGCAGCGCGGAGTTCTGCGCGTCGCTCGACGTGTCGCTCGCGACGCTCGCGGTACACGTGGACGACAGTCACGGCGAAGGCATCGAAGCGGCGGCACGGCGCGCACGCTACGCCGCGTTCGCGGAGCGCCTCGGCGACGGGGAATGGCTGGTGTTGGGCCATCATCGCGACGATCAGGTCGAAACCGTCGTGCTGAAACTCCTGCGCGGTGCGGGTCCGGAAGGCCTCGGCGGCATGCGCGTGCTGCGTCCGTTCGCTCGCGGATTCCTCTGGCGTCCGCTGCTGGAAACCTCACGCAAGGCATTGCGCACCTATCTGATCGAACGGCAGCTCGATGCGACGGCAGACCCCGCCAACGAGAACCCACGCTTCGCCCGCAACGTGGTGCGCAAGGAGCTGGTTCCGCTGCTGGTCACGCAGTGGCCGCAGGCGGAAGCGGCGATCCTCCATTCCGCGCGGCTGTGTCGAGAGGCAGCGGATTACTTGGTCCACGAGGCCGAAGCGAACCTCACGGTCCTCCGACGCGACGACGGCAGCCTCGATGCGGATGGCTGGGTGCGCCTTCCGGATGCCGTCCGTGCACCCCTACTGGACGCGTGGCTGCACGCCGCCCGCTTGCCCGCCCCGTCCGATGCCTCGCGCGACGAGCTGCTGCGGCAGGCGCGGACGGCGGCGGAAGATCGCGTACCGTGCGTCTCATGGCCAGGCGCGGAAGTGCGCGTATGGGACGGCGCCCTGCACGCGACGCCACCGCTGGTTGTGCTGCCCGACAACTGGCAAGCTGCGTGGGACGGCGCGCCGCTGGTGCTGCCGGACGGTTGCGGTGTACTTCGTGTCGATGGCAGCGACGGCAACGGAACCGACACGCGTTTCGATCCACCGCTGACGGTGCGCTTCCGTCGCGGCGGCGAGCGGATCAAACCCGCGGGCGATCCGCACACCCGCAAGCTGCGCGGCCTGTTCCAACGGGCGCGGATACCGCCCTGGTGGCGAGCTCGCTGCCCACTGATCTACGAACGGGACGACCTGATCGTCGTTGCGGGCCTGTGGTACAGCGAGCGCGGCCGGGCCGTATTCGCATCGCGAGACGCCACGCCTTGCTGGGACTGCCCGGCGCAGGCCGCGGGCACTCACCGAAATCCCGCCGCACCCGCTTGCACGCGTCGCGACCCACGATGACTGGTTCAACACCGCCGTCAGCTCGTCGAGCTGGGCACGGTAGTTGTCCAGCACCGTCGCCGTGACCGCGGCGTATTGGTCGGCGCGGCTCCAGTCGCGCGCGTCGAGCGCTTCGTGCACGGCCGGGATCGTCTTGGGCGCATAACCGGTCAGCTCGCCCGGCGCCTGGATCATGTTCTTGTACCAGCGACGGCCCGGCAGCCCCTGCTCGTCGAGCAGGCGCTGCTCCATCGTTCCCATCAACTGATTGACCTGCGCGAGTTGCGACGCGGGGATATCCAGCCCCTTCGCGGCACGCGCGTTGTACGCCTTTTCATAGGCTTGCGCGCTATCCTTCAACCGTTTCCCAGCCGTGTCCAGCGGCGCAAGGTTGACGTTTGGCACATCCGACAACCGCTCCGGCGGCTCGACCGGATGCAGCGGATCGGCGGCCAGCTTGTACGCGCCGGAGTCGAGCAGCCTGTGTTGCGCAG
>JBOHYX010000476.1:0-2003 GCA_050738115.1 Rhodanobacteraceae bacterium | reverse complement strand
TCCCAAATCCCGAATCCCAAATCCCAAATCCCAAATCCCAAATCCCAAATCCCGAGTCCCGAGTCCCGAGTCCCGAGTCCCGAACAATGAACCTCCTCGCCATCGAAACCGCCACGGAAGCCTGCTCGGTCGCGCTGCTGCACCACGACGCGCTGATCGATCGCAGCGAGCTGGCGCCGCGCCGGCACGCGGAACTGGTGCTGCCGATGGCGGACGAGCTGCTTGCCGAAGCGGGCATCGCACGCACGCAGCTCGACGCGGTCGCGATGGGCCGCGGTCCCGGTGCGTTCACCGGCGTGCGGCTGGCGGTTTCGGTGGCGCAGGGCCTGGCACTGGCGCTGGATATCCCGGTGGTGCCGGTGTCGTCGTTGGCGGTGCTTGCGATGCAGGCGCCGCGCAACGGCGCCGCGATCCTTGCCGCGATCGATGCGCGCCGCGCGGAAATCTACGCGGGCGCGTTCCGCTTCACCGACGCGGGTCCGGTCGAGGCGCTGGACGACGAACAGGTGCTTGCGGCATCCGCGCTGGTGGTGCCGCCCGGCCACGCATGGAACGTGATCGGCACCGGCTGGGGTGCGTACGGCGACGCGCTGCGCGCATGCCTGCCGTCGGCGCCGCGCTGGAGCGATGGCGCGCGTTACCCGCAGGCTTGCGATGTCGCGCGTCTGGCGGCACCGCTGCTCACCGCCGGCAAGGGCGTGCCGCCCGAGCAGGCGCTGCCGGTGTATTTGCGCGACAAGGTCGCGTTGACGCTGGCCGAACAGCGCCGGCAGTAACCGGGCGATGGCGGTTCAGACCACGAACCGCACCAGCACCACGCCGGCGCCCATCAGCCACACCCACAACAGCGCAGCCAGCAACAGCGGCTTGGGTCCGAGCGCGCGCAGCTTGGCGAAGCGGGTTTCGAGGCCCAGTGCCGCCATTGCGGCGGCCAGCGCCAGGGTGTCGAGCGTCAGCAGCGCGTTCCTAAGTCCGTCCGGGAACGCCACCAGCGAGTTGACCGCGCTGACCGCGACGAACAGCAGCGCGAACCATGGAATGTTCATCCTGCCGCGTTCGCCGGTGGTGCCGCTCCGGCGCGCCGCGAGCCAACTGATCGCAAGCAGCACGGGTACCAGCAGCATCACGCGGGTCAGCTTGACGATGACCGCGGTATCCGCGGCGGCGGGAGTCACCGCGGTGCCCGCGGCGACGACCTGCGCCACTTCATGCACGGTCGCGCCGGTGAAAATGCCGAACTGGCGCGCGTCCATGCCAAGGTGCGGAAACAGCCATGGATAGGCGAAGATGTCGAGCGTGCCGAACAGCACCACCGTCGCCACCGCGATCGCGACCTTGCTCGGGTCGGGCCTGACCACGCGCTCCATCGCCAGCACCGCCGCGGCGCCACAGATGGCGCTGCCGCCGGCTGTCAGGAGCGCGGTATCACGGTCCAACCCGAGCACGCGGCGGCCCAGCGTGGTCCCCAGCCACAGCGTCCCGCCCGCAATCACGACGTCGATCAGCAGACCGGCGGGGCCCACCGCGGCGTTGCGGGCGGGCGGAGGTGCGACGGTTTCCGGCAGTGCGTTGATGGCGAAACTCCGTGGGAGGGCGCATTGTCGGTGTTGGGGTTGTATAAATACATTCGAATGCAATGATCGGCCATATCAGGTGAAATGATGAACGCCATCAGCCCGCGCCAACTCGAGGTGTTCACGGCGATCGCCGCCACCGGCTCGGTGCGCGCGGCGGCAGAGGCGGTCCACCTGACCCAGCCAGCGGCCAGCATGGCGATGGCCGAACTCGAGCGCCTGTTGGGGCAGCGACTGTTCGATCGCGTCGGGCGGCGGCTCGTGCTGAACGACCACGGGATGGAACTGCTGCCACCCGCACAGGAAGTCCTCGAGCGCCTGCGCGACCTGCCGCGATACATATCGGGCGCTCCGCGGGCACTGCATGGCGAGCTGCGGATTGGCGCCAGCAACACCGTCGGCAATTACCTGGTGGGCGACCTGCTGGGC
>JBOHYX010000475.1:0-2005 GCA_050738115.1 Rhodanobacteraceae bacterium | reverse complement strand
CCGCGCCGCAACTTGCGGAAACAACGAGGCCGGCAAGGATCAATCGCTTCACGGGCATGTACCTGCTGAGGAAAGGGTGGCTGCCGATCCTAGCAAATACCCGTGCCGGGCAGGCGTGCCGTTGGGCACGCTCATGCGGCCGTCACAATGCACGGCACATCCCGTGCGCATGGGTTCCAAGTTCTGCCTGCGGCAGCCCCGGATTGATCAGCCGGATGGGGCGTGGCGGTACACGGCAAGGCTTCATTCGGCACGTAGCCCAACCGTGGATGCGTTGTCGGCCCGTATGTCGTCCGGCGGCGAACATCCTGTCTTCTTGTCATTCCGGACGCCGCGCAGCGGCGATCCGGAATCCAGCTTTTCAGCGGCTCGCTGATCCTTTGGTGGAGGCGGCAGGCCGTTCCGGCTTCACCGCCAGCATCGGCGCTAGCGCGGCCCATACGTTCGCCAGCACGCGTGGCTGGGCGGCCGCCGTGGGATGCAGGCCGTCGGCCTGCATCAGGGAAGGATCGAGCGCGATGCCCTCGAGCAGGAACGGCACCAGTCCGACGCCTTCGCCATCGGCGAGGCCGGCGTAGATCGCGCGCAGGCCATTCCGGTATTGCGGGCCGTAATTCACCGGCAACTCGATGCCGAGCAGCAGCACCCTGGCCCCGTTTGCCCGGCACCGCTCGACCATCGCCGCAAGGTTGGCGCGGATCTCGGCAATCGGCAGGCCGCGCAGGCCGTCATTGCCGCCGAGCTCCAGGATCACCATATCGGGCTGGTAGCGCTTCAGCAGATCCGGCAGCCGGGTCCGGGCCGACGACGTCGTCTCGCCGCTGATGCTGACGTTGACGAGCCGGCGCGGCGGATGCATGCCGGCGAGACGTTTTGACAGCAACGCGGGCCAGCCCGCGTCCAATTCGATATTGTGGGCGGCGGACAGCGAATCGCCCAGCAGCAGGATCGTGCGCGGCCGGGCTGCGGATGCGGCCGGCCAGGGCGACACCAACACAAGGCACAGCAGGATGGATGAGCAAAACCGCAAAAGCATGGCACTCGTTTCCGCGCGGGGGCTGGGCAAGTACTTCGAAGGGCCGTCGGGCCGACTGGATATTCTCGAGGATGTCGATCTCGAAGTGAACGCCGGGGAAACCGTCGCGATTACGGGCGCGTCGGGTTCGGGCAAGACCACGCTGCTCGGCCTGCTCGCGGGGCTGGATGTCGCCAGCCGCGGCAGCGTGCGGCTCGACGGCCACGCGCTGGACGCGATGGACGAGGAAGCCCGCGCACGATTGAGGTTGAAGCTGGTCGGGTTCGTGTTCCAGTCCTTCCACCTGCTGCCCGCGCTGACCGCGGAGGAAAACGTGCTGCTGCCGCTGGAGCTGGATGGCGTGCCGAAGGCGGCCGCGCGTGTGCGCGAAGCGCTGGCCGCGGTGGGGCTGGGTGAACGCGGCGCGCACTTCCCCTACCAGTTGTCGGGCGGAGAGCAACAGCGCGTCGCGATTGCACGTGCCTTCGTGCACGGCCCGCGGGTGCTGTTCGCCGACGAGCCCACCGGCAATCTCGATCACCACACGCGCGACGCGGTCGCCAACCTGCTGTTTCGGCTGAACCGCGAGCACCACACCACGCTGGTGCTGGTGACCCACGATCCCGCGATGGCGGCGCGTTGCGCGCGGGTGCACGACCTCGTCGACGGACGCCTGCGGGCGCACGCGCCATGATCGGTCCGCGCCATGCCTTGCGTACGCTGCGCCGCGAATGGCGGCTGCCGGAATTGCGCACCCTGATCGCCGCATTGCTGCTGTCGGTGATTGCGCTGGGCGCGGTCGGCACCCTGGCCGCCCGGGTGCAGCGCGCGGTGGTGATGAGCGCGGCCGAACTGATCAGCGGCGATCTCGCGATCGATGCGGCCACGTCGTTGCCACGGGATTTTGTGAGTCAGGCGCAGGCGAGCGGACTGCGCATCAGCCTCGCGGCCGGCTTTCCCAGTGTCGCCTTCGCCGGTGGTCACGCGCGG
>JBOHYX010000474.1:0-2011 GCA_050738115.1 Rhodanobacteraceae bacterium | reverse complement strand
GGCCAGCGGCTGGCAGCCTCCAGAACAGTACTGTTTTCGGTATCATGCATGAGCCCTCCCACATGATCGCGAGTGACGCATGGAAAACACCCTGACGGTCGCCGAACTCAAGCGCCGTGGCGCGGCCGCCATCGAAGACGGATTGAAGCGCGGGCCGATCCACCTCATGAAGCGCAACAAAGCTGCGGCGGTGGTCGTGTCCGAGTCGGAGTACCGACGGCTGGTCGCCGCGGGCAAGCCACGCCTGCGGGGCATGACGGCGATGCAATGGCTGCTGGCGAATCCCTCGGCCGGGCGGAAAACCAAGCACCAGATCGACCGTCATCTGCGCCGAGAGCGTGACTGGTGATTGCCTACCTGGATGCCAGCGCACTGATCTACCTGATCGAGGGCCGCCCGCCTTTCGCTGCGCGAATACGCAAGCAACTGCAGACGCTGGTCGATGCCGCCCCGGGCATGCGGACTGCGGTGGGCCGGCTCGCGTGGCTGGAATGTCGCGTGGGTCCGATGAAAACAGGCGATACGGCCACCTTGGCGATGTATCACGCGTTCTTCGCGCAGCCAGACCTGATCCACGTGGAATTGAGCGCGGACGTGGTCGCTCTGGCGACGGCGATCCGGGCGCGGCACGGACTGCAGACGCCGGATGCGCTGCACGCGGCATGCTGCCTGCAGCTTGGAAGCGACCACGTGTTCCTGACCGGAGATGCGGCGTTCCGGCGCGTGGGTGGATTGCGGGTACGCGTGCTGACGTGATTGGATGCCCCGATTGCGCGTTAGCGGCGACGCGTTGCCGGCTCCGCACAGGCTGAACTTCCAGGTCTGAGAAGGCGGTAGCCCGACGTGGCGGCGCAGACTCGCGGTAGTCATTCCTTTCAGCGCGCCGCCACGCTGAACCATCGCCACGTGCGCTCCAGTCCTTCGGGCAGCCCAACCTCGGCGCTCCAGTCGTAGGTCGCCTGCGCGCGCGTCGCCTTCATCCGTACGCTCGGCACGTCCACCCGACGGCCGGGTTCGTAGTGACGCTGCAAGACGCGACCGCCAATGCGTTCGATCAGCGCGAACAGTCCATTGAGGTCGACGCTGGTGCCGCTGCACGCATTGAACACGCGGAATCCGGGCACAGGCGCCGCGTCGATGGCAGCCAGCACCAGCCGCGAAAAGTCATCGATGTAGAGGTAGTCGCGCTCGGCCGATCCGTCGCCCCACACGTGCAGCGTCTCGCCACGCACGAGCTTGCCGAACGCAGCGGGTACGATGCCGAATCCCGGACGCTCTGCCTGGCCCGGTCCGTACAGGTTGGACGGCCGCAGCACGACGGCCGCACCGTCGAACTGGTTGCACCACGCTTCGATGAAATGCTCGGCAGCGATCTTACCGGCACCGTGGTAGGACCGCGAATACACCGCCGCGAACTCGTCGGACACCCCGCCACCCGCGCGGCTGTAGAGGCTGCCGCCCGAGGACACATAGACCAGCGGGACGTGCGGCCGCGCCTGCAGCGCCTCCAGCAACGCGACGGTGGGGCGCACGTTCTCGTCCAATTCCTGGACCGGCTTCCCGGCCGAACTGCCGGGGGTCGAGACCGCGGCGACGTGAACGACGGCGCGCGCTTGCTCCAGCAGCGGCGGGAAGTCGCCGACGTCGCGCAGCGTTCGGACGTGCGCTTCGACCCGTCCATCTCCGGCGTCGAACGTGCTGCGGCTGACCGCGATCACGGGTTCGCCGCGCTGGGCGAGCGCACCCAGCAAGCGTTGTCCGACGAAACCTCCGGCGCCGATCAGCAGAATGGGATCAGCCATGCGGGGAATGATCCAGCAATCGTCGATAGAGGGTTGTGTAGCGCGTCGCGCAATCGTCCCACGTGCCGATCTCGCGCGTCACCCATGCGCGCGCGGCAGCGCCCATCCGCAGGTTGGTATCGGGGTTCTCGATGCCGACCAGCGCAGCCGCGTACGCATCAGGCATGTCGCACAGCGCACCCGTGGCGCCGTCGGAGACGATGTCGGCA